>CAYIZY010000054.1:0-2644 GCA_964368235.1 uncultured Candidatus Saccharibacteria bacterium | reverse complement strand
AGCTATACCACGGTGAATACGTTCTCGAGTCCTGTACTCACCGCCCGTCAAGTCAGGGGAGTCGGTAATACCTGAAGTTCATTTCGGTGGATCAAGGTAGGATCGATGACACGGACTAAGTCGTAACAAGGCACGGGTAGCGGAAGCTGCTCGTGGATCATTTAATTAAGAGAAAAGAAACCTAGTTTCTTTTTATCGGTTGTCGGTTTTAAAGGTTTTGATCGAGGAGCCTTAAGTCTCGATTTGTTGGGATAACTAAAAAGTTTTTGCTTTGGCTTGCCGTAGCTTTACGCGGAGGCAGCTTTTCTATATATTTAACTTAAATGGGAAATAAAACAATCTTACTCGTAGAAGATGATCTCTTCTTATCTTCGTTATTGAAAACCCGCCTGGAAAAGGAGGGTCTTCAGGTTTTTTTGGCTAAAACAAGCGATGAGGCGTTGGCTAATTTAAAGCAGGCTACGCCAGATTTAATATTGATGGATATTATTTTACCCGGAAAATCCGGTTTTGAGGCGATGGAATTAATCAAACAAGATCCGGCGGCGTCAAGCGTCCCGGTGATGATAATTTCTAATCTTGGTCAGGAATCAGACGTGGCTCGTGGTAAACAACTTGGCGCTGTGGAATATTTAGTAAAGGCGCAAACTCCGATTGATGAACTGGTAAAAAAGGTATTGGATTTTTTGTCCACATCCTAACCCCTTGCTTTTTTAATAGGCGTGCTATAATGAGAATTATTAGAAATTTATAAGGTCGAAACGATATTTAAATAAAAAAATGCAAACAAAAGGTTTTACATTAATCGAATTATTAATTGTCATCGGTATTATTGCTATTTTAGCAACAGCCGTTTTGTTGGTTATCAACCCAGCTCAAATTTTGTCGGAAACAAGGGATACACAGAGACTTTCTGATTTAGATACAGTTAAGGCGGCTATTAATTTAGCTTCGTATAACGATTCTACTTTAGTATTTGGCGCCGGTCCTGGTTGTTCAGTGGTATTGTTGGCTATTCCAAATCCATTTGATGTAGATTGTTCTGCGGCATCAGGAAGGGCTGTTGATGGTACTGGTTGGGTAAAGGTTAACTTTGGCTCAAGCCCATCAGTTGCTACGTTACCTCTTGATCCAACTAATACCGCTAACTACTCTTATCACTATAAGGGAAGCGGTGGTACTAATGGTACTTTTGAAGTAGATGGACGATTAGAGAGCGCAAAACATAGAGCTAAAATGGTAGATGACGGTGGTAACAAGAATACCTGCACATCGACCTTCGTAGAAGATGATTGTTGGTATGAAGTTGGAACTAAATTGAATCAGGCTTAAAATTTTCTGATTGACAAAAAACACTTCGTAGACAAGAAGTGTTTTTTGTTATTAAATCAATAACAATGATAAGATTTTATTTATTTTTGATTTTAGGTTTAGCCATTCAGCCAATTTACTTTACCCAATTACTTTATAAAACTTGGATAAACAATTCTTTTAGCAGACTTTATCTTCCTCCTTACCAACCGATTGATTATTTTATCCAATATTCTTTTTTTCGTTTTTGGTCACATTACTTGGTGGCGCTCATTTTTTCCCTCGCAGTTTTATTTTTAGCTAAATACTTTAACAAAAAAAGTGGCGAAAGATATTTTTGGCCTGAAGAGATTTATTTTATAGCGATTGCAATTTTAGTTGTCGGCTATCCCGGCTGGCTTATTTATTTTTTATTAATTTTAGTTGTTCCGCTCCTAATATCCACTATCCAATATCTAACATCTAAAAAAGTCCAACGGCTTTCTTATTATCATCTTTGGCTTCCTTTAGCCCTTTTGGCTATAATAATAAGTAGGTGGCTCGCCACATTTAGTTGGTGGGCCAAGCTTATTATTTAAAAATTAACGAATAGCGAATCTTTTACGAATAAACGAATTCGTAAATTCGTATGAAATTCGTTATTCGCTAATTACTCTATGCTCCAAATTCCTGATCAAAAACTTAAAGAATTATTAGTTCGTGATGGCGTTATTAAAGCCGAAGATTTTGATGCGATCGCGAATGAGGCAAAAAGAATGGCCCAAAGCGCGGCCAATATTTTAATTGCTCGAAATATTATTAATAACACTTATTTTGATAGTATTGTGGCTGAATATTATGGGGTAGAAAAAGCCAGTTTGTCGGGTCGTGAAATTCCTAATGAAATTATTCATTTATTGCCGGAAGATTTAGCTCGGCAGAAACGAGTTATTGTTTTTAACAAAAGGGAGGATGGCACGATAGATGTGGCGATGGAAGATCCAAACAATTTAGAAACAATTGATTTCCTTACCCAATTTTTAAAAACAAAAATTAAACCTTTTTTGGCAGGCCAAGAAGATTTAAATAAGGGCTTTAATTTATACGGTAAAAAATCTTCAGAAGATTTCAAAAAAATCATTGAAGACAACATCAAAGAGTCATTAAGGCTAAAAGTTAGCGGAATACAAGAAGCGGCTGCAGAGGTGCCGATTATCGCTATTGTAGACAATGTAATGTCCTATGCGATCTCATCCCGCGCTTCGGACATACATTTAGAAATTTTAGAAGGGGAAATTTTGGTGCGTTACCGGGTAGACGGTATTTTGCACGAAATTATTCGTATTCCAAAAGA
>CAYIZY010000053.1:0-2853 GCA_964368235.1 uncultured Candidatus Saccharibacteria bacterium | reverse complement strand
CCTTGCGGCTATTCGCCCCTGAAGCGAACGCGTCTGCCAATTTCGCCACGAGAGCTTTTACGACATTAATTTTTTTAATTGATCGATGATTTTTATGTCTTCTGGGTTAAAGTTATTGTTTTTGGCTAAATAGAAAGACAGCCAATCGGCCAAATTTATTGATTGAAAAACTTTCTGAAAAATATTCTTTCCACTTAAATTTATATTTAAATAATCTATATCTCTCTCTTTTAGTAATTGAGAAATTATTCTAACCCTTTTTTTATTTTCTGGATTATCATTGGGATCATTAAGAAAAATACAGGTAAAATTTTTAAAGTCATTATCAAAAGAAACAATCTCATTATGACACATTTCCGGTATCGTATTATAAAATGCTAGGGTCTTGCTGGTTTCGTTTAACCTTATCTTCCAATTATAAGCTAAATGCGAATTGTTACTACTAGTATATATCATTATCATCTTTTTGGCAAGGCCCTTGGCCAGTTTTTGGCCCAGAACCCGATTTTTATTAATATTTATGCCCTTGTCCATATTGGAAACTTTTAACTTGGGAAAAGTGTTTTTTAACAGTCCTAATATCGCATAAAAACAAAATCCGGTGGCTTGTCTTGGTTGAAGGGTGATAGCTTCAAATATAGCTAATGGAACTTTATCTTTTTCTGCTAATTTTTTTAATTTTCCTCCGGTTGTGATAACTGCCCGATTGAACTTTTTATTAGCTAGATAACTAGAAACTGTTTCGGCTGTATCGCCAGAAAAAGAGACGCAAATTATTAAAGGATTTTTGAAAAAATGTTTGGGCAAACCATAATCTGTCCAAATTTTTATTGGCGTATGTAAATTAATTTCGTGCTGGATGCCCCTCAGGATTCTTCCAGCTAATCCCGACCCACCCATACCGGCTATAATTATTCCATCCGGATTAATTTTTTTTATTTTGTCTAGATTAAAATATTTAATATTTCCAATATTTAATTGCTTAGGAAAATTGGTTATATTTTTTTCAAATTCGGTCATTTAAATTTTCTGGTTGTTTTAAGATACCATTTATTAATATCGGTAAATCGGTCATTAGCTGAAGCGAGAAAACTTGGTTTAAAGCCGTTCAGATTTTTTGTTGTCATATAATAATAGCTTGGAGAAAAAAGGAATATGGCCGGTTGGTCCTCGGTTATTTTTTGTTGTAAAGATGTAAGTTTTTTCTGGCGAGTTGAAGGGCTATTTTCTTTTTGAATTGATTCTAGCAGCGAATCCACCTCTTTATTATTGTAGAGAGATAAATTTAGACCTGGATAAAATCTTTCATTAGAGTGCCAGAATGAATGAATGTCGGGGTTGGATTTTAATATATTACCGAAAATTATCGCCGAATAATTTCTTGTTTTGATGTATTGGCTTACCACCTCGCTTGGATCAACAGTTATTAAATTTACTTTGAGGCCGAGCACCTCCCAATTTTCTTTTATGATATTTGCTGTATCAGTAAGGAAAGATATGCGTGGAACGACAAGATCAATCGTTGATGTGGACTTTAGGCCCGCCCCAGCTAAAGTTTTTTTCGCCTCCTCAATATCAAAAGTATCTTTTTTATAAAATTCTTGATTGTAACCTTCCAAACCCGGAAATATTGGTCCATTAATAATCATTGCTCCATTATGTAAGGCAGAGCTTACAATTTTATTTTTGTCTGTCGCTAAAGACAGCGCCCAGCGAACTTCTTTATTCCTAATTAAGGGAGAAGCATCGCTTAGATTGAAAAATAGCGCATAGTAGCGTGGAATATTGATCTGAAACTTTTCTGTATCTCTTTTTATTTTTTCAATTACATCTATATCCAATCCGCCAACCGCCATTGTTGATCCCTGATTCAAAGAATTGATTAAGTCGTCGGTATTATTAAAAAACCTAAAACTCAAATTTTCTATATAAGGTTTTTCTCCATGAAATTTTGGATTGATTTCAAATTGATATTTAGTAATGAAACCACTCCTTTCCTTTTCAAAAGAAAAGTATTTATATGGACCACTCCCGACTGGTTCTAAATTATAATTAGAAAGACGGAAATTAGTAATTGGTATGTCAGCAAAAATATGTTTTGGAATTGGTCGCAATGCTTTCAGGTTATCCATAAAGAAAGCATAAGGCGTTTTTAGTGTGAGGCGAATTTCGTTTTCGTCTAATCTCTCCACCAATACATCTCGCCAGTCATTATAGGCGGGAGAATTGGCATTTGGATCTTGAATTGTTTGTATTGTAAAAACAACATCGTCGGCAGTTAATTTTTGGCCATCATCCCAAAGTAAATCTTTTTTTAGGCTAATAATCCATGTTCTATTGTCATCGCTTATTCTATAAGATTCTGTTAATTGTAGAAGATTAGAGAAAAGAATTGTGACTAAATCTTGGTCAACTTCACTGCTGGCATTAACCGGATTTATTAGCGCCGGCTGTCCTACTATGCCTTCTATATATGTTCCGCCAAAAGCAGGCACCACAATTGTCTTGGAGTTATAATATCTCCAGCTAATAAAAATTGCCGAGGCGCAAAAAACTAATAATGCCCCGCCGAAAATCAATCGTTCGTTTTTACTCAGGCTTGATAAAACCTGTATAGTTTTGGAAATCACTTATTTAATAAAAAGATTGGCAAGCGCCAAAGCGGCAAAAACAATTACTAAAATAACTGTAGCGGTAAAAATTATTTTTTCCAAGCCCCGGCGGGTTTGATAAAAACCACCACCTCCGCCACCACCAAATAAACCTCCAGCGCCAGAATCTCTTTCCTGCAATAAAATTAATCCGACAATAATTGCGGAAACAACTACTTGCGCAATGGAAATTATAAAATTA
>CAYIZY010000052.1:0-2946 GCA_964368235.1 uncultured Candidatus Saccharibacteria bacterium | reverse complement strand
TTCGCGTCTCCTCATTGCAAATGAGGTGTTCTGCCACTAAACTATAGGCCCTATTTCGAATATGCGCATTTTAACATTTTGTTGCTTTATATTCAAAGGAATTGAAATTTATTTTAGTTAAATATAGACTGAAAATAGAACTTACAAACAGGAGGTGCTATGTTCACCGAAAATGAGCTACCAGAAAAACCACTGGTCACAGGTCCCATTACGATAGATAGCTATGGTAACATCGCCGGTATTGCTGGCGGCTGGAATGCGATAAAGATAGCGCAAAGAACCTTTCAAGAAAAATATTGTAAGAGCTGCATACACTATAATCAAACACTAAAAGATTTTAAACAAAAGGGGCATCCGGGAACAGAAGACCCCGATGATTGTTTTTATCATTGGACTGATCCGCTTGGTAGTTGTTACAATTACCGTCCAGTATAACAAATCCACATGAAAATAATGTGGGTTTTTAATTTTATATTATGCTAAAATTAAATCATGAATTTTTTATTAATTTTCTCCCTTCTATTTCCAACGAACACTGCAAGCCCGTGCATGGATGATCCTCCGGTAATCGCTCAAATAGACCCAGCAAAAGAAAGGGACAGGCAAATGTATATAAAATTAAAGTTAAAGAAAGAGCCATATATTAATTCTGTTAATCCAGAGTATTTATTCTCTTCTGAAAATTCTTATCAACCAGAAATAGCAGGGATTTATTATATTAAAATACCTAAAGAATGGCGAATACTCGGTTTAGAAAATATAATATTTGATCACCAAAAATATCTTACGGCGCAGATACAACGCATAAGCGATAAAACAGTTTTAGAAATAATTTTGCCAATAAATATAACAGTGAACTTATATATTAATAATCAATCTCGTCTTAGAGGCGAAGCAACAAAAATATCTAAAAACATCAAAGACAGCATCGAAGAGTACTCTAAAAAAGAAATTCAAAGAGAAATAGAATTAGTTAAATATCAAGAGAAGGAAAGTATTCGAGAAGCTGAAGCAAAAAAACAAAAAGGTGGGATGGAAAGAAAAAATAAAATTCTGACGCTACAAAGCCAAATCAAAACAAACGACGAACTTGAAAAGGGTTGTTTTGTAATTATTTCCGAATTAAAAGATCAAGAAGGAATTGTGTGGGAAATTTGGAATTGTAAAAATAACCTTATTGCCAAACCGACCTTTCAATCTAAAAAATTTATTTTTCAGAAAAAACAATCGGTTATTAAAATTAAAAACGAATCACCGGATGAGAGTGATTCGAAAAAAATCAAAGAGGGTTTTTTAAATCAAATAGAAGAAATCAAGAAAGCGTCTTTACTGTAATCGGCTGACCATTACTGGTTGACGATAGGATCTCATCAAAGCGCCAGCTAATACAACTATCAATAAGAGCATTAACCAGAACAATCCATTTCCAAAGAACAAGCCATTTAGATTACTCCAAATGTTAGAGGTATTATCATCAACTGTTCCACCAACCGGGCAATTATTGCTAACTGCGCATGGCAACTTTACGAAAGTTAATTCATTGCTGATGGCTACTTCTGGGCCTTTTTTGGAAACTGCTCGAAGATAGAAAGTCTTGCTAGGTTCTAATTGTCCAAGATTAACAAAATGTTCATTAACCAAGTTTGTATCATCTGGTGTGGCAAAAGAATAAGTAAAGTCTTTTGTTTTATTGGCCTGCGAAACAACATCGAAGATTGCTCTAGAAGTTGATGGTTTATTTGTTTCCCATTTTACAACCACGTCTCCATTAACCAAAGTTTCAATTCTGACATTGGTGATTTTCAACTTTTCAACCGGTTGCTCTGGCGGAACATAAACTGGAGGATAGGTTGGCGGATAGATCGGGGTAAAAACTGGAGGAGTATAAACTGGAGAAACTGGATTTAAATTTACATCAGTTACATATACATAGAATAACTGGGTGTTTTCAGTATATCCGTTTGAAGCAGCAACTTTTATCATATGGCTTTGGCCGCCTTGGTTATAATTTGGCACCCAAATAATTACGCCGGTAGATTGATTAATTTGCATACCAGCTGGAGCAGTAACTAATCGATATGTGATTGTGCAACCAAAACTTACAGCTTGAATTGTGTAAGTATAGAATTGTCCTTCATGAGCGTTAGTATTTGGGGTTTGCGAAGTAAAATAAATTTGATTGTAGCATAGATTTGGGGTTGGAACTGGATATGGATTGCAGTTATAATTATAGTCATAGCAAGGATTTGGGATTGGATTTTGATATCCAACAACCGTAACTAAAACCTGCATATCAACTGGATAAGCTTCATTATCAGTAACTCGAAAATTTACATTGTAATTTCCAACTTGATAATTACTTGGTGTCCAAGTAAACATTCGGGAATATGGATTGAAAGTGGCGTCAGAAGGCAAGTTATTTGCGCTGTAATTTAAGTAATCACCGTTTGGGTCAACAGCTGAAACATAAAACTGTAATTGCTGACCAACATTCACCACTTGGTTCGAAGTTTGATTCCAAACTGGCGCATGATTTTGCGGTTGGGGTTGCGGTTGAGGTTGTGGAACTGGCACAGGAACCGGAATTGGTTGAGGGTATAGATAAGGATAGGATTGATATTGATACTGTGATTGATAACTGTTTTGATTTGCCGAAACAACATTATTATCACCTTTAATCTTGATCCTTTGCTTCATTTTATAAGGCTTATTATTCCCGTTTCCATGAGTATAAGATGGATAAATATTATACAAATAATAAGCATCCGCTTGAGCGACCACGGAGGTTAGCAATAACACAACTACTACTGATGTATATAGTTTTTTCATATATTTTTAATGTCTGTATTATATCAAAAGTGATAACTTTTGTCAATGTCTCACAAAAAACTCCTTATCCAAAGCATTTATCGTATCAACAATGCCAGTATAAGCCAATTCTTGATG
>CAYIZY010000051.1:0-3049 GCA_964368235.1 uncultured Candidatus Saccharibacteria bacterium | reverse complement strand
TATATTTGCAACAAGTTAACATCAAAACAGTCTCAAATGTTATGGACGAGTACACGCATTTTACATATCCTAGAAAACTATGCTATAATCTCCCCAGAACACTCACCTCTTTTTCTAAGGAGAAGACGGGATGGCCGCAACGAAATCTTCTAATTCTCAAAAGAGTCACAAAAGAAGAGGTAAACAAAGACGGTGTAATCATCGATTTTTGAGAATTAATCCCTTCTTCGCAAGAAAATACATCAGTAAGAGACAGTACCGTTAGAAGATATTGTTATAGTCTTAGCCGACGAGGGATCGTTGGCTATTCTTATTTTTATAGCAATATCACTTGATCCGGGCAAGCCGTCAACTTGAGTAAAGGTTATTTCTTTTTCGTAAAGACCGCTACCCAAAGAATCGAGTAAAGAAACATCAAATTCTAAAGCGATGGGAATTTGATATCGCGCAATAATGTTTGTTTTGCTTGTTTTTATTAATGAATAAAAATATTTTTTAGTAACCGTGTTTGCCTCTAAATAAATACCCCATCTGGTCATCTCCTCCTGAGTGATTGATTTTTGTTGGGCATTACGAATCACCGCCGCCAAAGAGTCAATAGAAGAATCAACGTCTTTTTTTATTTTAATACCATAACTAAACATCAAAACTAACGAAGCTAAAATAGCCACAACTCCAATTACAACTACAAGCTCTATTAAAGTAAAACCATTATCTCTGTTCATTTATTATTGTATTGTACCTACTAATTGGTAAATTGGAACAATAATTGATAGCGCGATTAAGCCAATAATAACACCAATAAACATAAGCATTACGGGCTCGATAAAAGAAACTAAAATCTTTAAAGAAGCGTCAATTTCCGATTCATAAAAATCGGCTAATGTTTTTAAAATTTCATCCAAATGGCCAGCCTTTTCTGAAACGGCAATAAGATTAGTTAAAACCTGGGGGAAATCTGTTTCTTTTCTAAAGGCGTCGCCCAAAGTCAATCCACGAGCCACTCCATCCTGGGCTATTCTCCTTAAAGCATTAGACATTTTTTCATTACCCAAAGCTCCAGCTGTAATATTCAAACAATCAATAATAGGCAGGCCGGCTCGCATTAAGGCAGAAAGCGTTGTAGAAAATCTCTGGATAGCAACTTTCTGAACTACATCTTTTACAACCGGAACTTTACCCAAAAAAGTACCGAACAATCTTTTACCAGTTGTGTTTTTAAAGAAAAAATAACTTCCAAGAATAACAATGGCAGCAAAAGAGCTCAACAAAACTAAAATATGATCACCAACAAATAACCCAACCCCAAAAACAATTCGAGAAAAAAGAGGCGGCTTAAATCCACCAGAAGAAAAGAGCTCGGCAATTTTTGGTAAAGCAAAAACAACCAAAAAAGTTAAAACCATTGTTGAAGCAAATAAAAGCATAATTGGATAAACCAATGCCGCTTTTATTTTTCTTTTTAAATCCTGCTCTTTCTCCAACATAATATTTAAGTTTTCAAAAACCATTTCCAAATTTCCAGAAACTTCTCCAGCTTTAATTAAATTAACAAACACCGGTGAAAATAATTTCGGATATTTTTCAAAGGTAATATAAAATGGTTGGCCCTTGCTTAAAGTAAGCTTGATTTCCAAAAGAAGTGATTTCATAGCTGGCTTTTCAAAATCAGCTATTAAAATATCAAGCGCTTTTAGCAAATCTGTGCCGACGCGCAACATTAAAGCTAAATACTTTGTCAAAAATATTTTATCGGTGGCATTAATACCCGAATAAAAAAGCCGAGCCTTGGCTGCCGAACCAAACTCTCCAATTTTTCTGATAGAAATTGGCTTTAAACCCTTGCTAGCCAAAAAATCCAAAACACCACTCTCATTATCTGCCTCCAAGTCCCCCTCCACCAATCTGCCGTCTAATTGTGATGATGTGTAGTGATACTTCAATAAATTAATTATAACACACTACTCTTTTATGACACGGAGGATTTCTTCTATTGTCGTCATGCCACGTTCGGCTTTGCGAAGGCCATCCTCAAACATCGTCATCATGCCATTTTTCCTCGCTTCTTCTTTCAATTGGTCAAGTGAAAAGTTTTCACTAATGATAATTTTTCTGATAGATTCATTAACATTGAGCACTTCATAAATAGCCAAACGTCCCTTATATCCAGTAAATCCGCAAATTGGGCAACCCACCCCTTTGTAAAGTAATTTTGGAAGGTTACCTTCCAAAATTAATTTTAATTCTGTCATCTGTTTCTTGATAACTTCTCTCATCTCATCAGATAATTCGTATGAAGTAATACAATTTACGCAAATTCTCCTAACTAAACGCTGGGCAATAATAATATTTAAAACCGCGGCAACCAAAAATGCTGGAATGCGCATATCAATCAATCGGGGTACAGCAGTTGGGGCATCGTTTGTGTGCAAGCTAGACAAAACTAAGTGGCCAGTCAAGGCGGCTTGCACGGAAATATCGGCCGTTTCTTCGTCTCTAATTTCGCCGACCAAAACAATGTTCGGATCCTGCCGAACGATCGCTCTCAAGCCACTGGCAAAGGTGATACCCGAAGCGGGGTTGATTTGAGTCTGGTTGATATACTTCATATCATATTCAATCGGATCTTCAACGGTAACAATATTCACCTCCGGCCGATTTAGAATATTTAAGATTGAATAAAGGGTGGTTGTTTTGCCTGATCCGGTAGGCCCCGTCACCAAAACCATGCCAAATGTTTTTTTAATATTTTCTAAAACAAAAGCAATCGTATCCTCCAACATTCCCAACTCTTCCAAAGAAAGTGGTCGCTCGGTGGCCGCCAACAAACGCATTTCCACTTTTTCACCGTAGAAAGTTGGCATAATTGCCAAACGCACATCCATTGAATCTTGTCCAACTTTATAACGAAAACGTCCATCCTGCGGTTTGGAATGTTCATCTAATTTCAGGCCGGCGAGTAATTTGAAACGGGCAACCAATGCTGGATGAACCTCTTTTGGAATACGAATAATTTCGTGCAAAATACCGTCTACCCGGTAACGCACCA
>CAYIZY010000050.1:0-3108 GCA_964368235.1 uncultured Candidatus Saccharibacteria bacterium | reverse complement strand
GGAAATTTAAGATTCTGAAAGAAGAATCAGTAGGGGCGGGGCTTCGCCGTATTCGGGCGACAGTAGAATAAACTTCAAATCACAAGCATCAAAATGCAAACAAGCTCCAAATCACAAAATACAAATCTCAAACACGGCAGTGTTTTGAATTTATCCGCCAGTTGGCGGATTGGAATTTATAATTTGTTTGTTATTTGGGATTTGAGATTTGTGATTTTTTAAATCTATGCCAAAAGTGTCAATAATTCTTTCAACTTACAATCGCGCCCATCTTATTGATCAGGCAATTAAAAGTGTCTTGGAACAAAGTTTTTCTGATTGGGAATTGATTGTCGTTGACGATGCTTCCACCGACAACACCGAAGAAATAATTAAACAGCAAATAGATCGAAGTGGGACTTCAATCAATATAGTTTATTCTAAGGCGCTAGAAAATATTGGCATTGCTAGAAATTCTAATCGGGGATTACGCATCGCTAAGGGGGAATATATTGCAATTATTGATGACGATGATCGTTGGATTAACCGCGATAAACTTGCCAAGCAAGTGGAGTTTTTAGATAAAAACCCTGATTATGTTGCAACTGGTGGTGGCATTATTGTAATAGACAAAGATGGAAAAGAAATTTTTCGTTATTTGAAACCAGAAACTGATGAAAAAATTCGTGAAAAATTGCTTTTTGATAATACGATGGCTAATAGCACAACAGTTTTCCGTAGATCTACCGCAGAAAAAGTTGGCTTATACGACGAAACATTACGCTATTCAGCCGATCGTGATTTTTTTCTTAAATTAGGCTTGGAGGGAAAGCTTTATAATTTTCCAGAATACTTTGCCAACTACACAATGGCTGGCCAAAATACTTCGATAGTAAAAATGAAAGAACACCTTCGCTCATCTTTAATGATAATGAAGCGTTATAAAAATAATTATCCTCATTATCATTTAGCTCTTTTGGTTAACCGTTTGCAGTATTTATATGCGTTCTTGCCTAATTTCATAAAAAACTTTTTACATACATTTTTAGCCCGACTTAAAAGATTTATTTTTAAATGAAAAATCTTCTTTTGTGGATAGGGGAAATTTTTTTTCTAGCGGCTGTTACAATGCTTATTGTGAGGCATAACAGCTATCCATTAATAATAAAGCGCGCGAGCGATATTCTGATTCTCTTTTCTTTTATTATTGTAATTTCTGCTTTATTTTACAGCAAAGATTGGAAGCAGATTTTTAATAAAATAAAAAAACATCTTATCGGATTTTCTTTAATATTTATAGGACTTACTATTTCTTCCTTGATTGGTTATTTTTTAAACGGAAGAAATTTAGGTTCGGAAGGAATTCTTACTTTTTTAAGATTTGTAGAAGTTGCGGCAATTTTCTTTTTAGTGTCGGTTTTTCAATTTAATGATAAAAACTTTTTTAAAAGAGCTGCTATATGCCAACTTTCCACTTTGGCTTATTTGCCATTTCTTTTTGCTCGACATATAAATCCTCACGATATAATGGGTCGCTTTCAATTTTTTGAAAATTGGCCATCTAATGTTGGTTACTATTTGATTGTAAGCATTGTTTTTACAATTTCTTGGTTTTTATTTTATCTAAAGCCGTTTAAATGGAAATTTATTATTCCTTATTTTGCTTCAGTTGGTTTTATTAGTATTTTACTTGGAACTCAGTCGCGAGCCAGTTGGATTGCTGTGGCTATTAGTATATTAATAATTTTTATTATTTGGTTATGCAAAACAAAGGCCCATCTTTTAAATGTTTTTTTTGGAGCGGCGCTTGTTTTTTCTTTAGTTCCGCTTAGTTTTTTAGTCCTTCCAAGGCCAATGGATACAATTGTCTTTTTGAGATTTTTTCCTCAAATTAAAGCCAGTCGTGATTTTGAAGAAAGACCATCAGAGCTTGTGGGCGCTATCAAAAAACAAGACCTTGCGTCTCAAGTTTCAAATTTTGGCGGTAGGCCCGAGCTCTGGTTGATATATATTAAAAAGATTTTAAATCAGCCACTTGGCTTTGGTTTGGATTATCAACCAATAAACATTGGTCGAGGTGATCAGGGGCCGCACAATACCCCCTTAGAAGCTTTAGTTTTAGGAGGCCCGTTGGCATTAATTGGCATCGGATATTTATTTTTTATGTCTTTTAAAAATATCTTGAAGCATGTTTACAATTCAGGACCTCAAAACTATCAATGGCCTCTTTATATTTTTGTTTCTTTGTTTGGATTATTTTTTGTTTCTTTTTTTGATAATATGGTGACATTCAGGTTGATGTGGTTGATGCTTGCTTTGGCTACTTGGTTAATATAATATAAGTTGGTTAAATGATTATCACCAGAACGCCATTGCGTATAAGTTTTGTTGGTGGTGGAAGTGACTTACCAGCTTTTTATAATAAATCTGTTGGCCGAGTTGTATCTACTGCAATCAACAAATATATTTTTATCGGTATCAATGAAAGATTTGAGAAGAATTTTCGTATTGGTTATTCGGTGACGGAAATAGTTGATAAACCAGAACAGGTAAAAAACACGCGCGTTCAGGCGGCCCTTAACCATTTTAATATTAAAAAAGGATTGGAGATTATTTCTGTGGCTGATATCCCATCTAAGGGAACCGGACTCGGCTCATCTTCTAGTTTTGCTGTTGGTCTACTTTCTGGACTTTCCCAATATTTAGGAAGTCATTTACACAAAGACAGAAAAGATTTGGCTGAAGCGGCTTGTAAATTGGAAATCGAAACATTAAAAGAGCAAATTGGCAAGCAAGATCAGTATGCGGCTGCCTTTGGGGGTTTGAATTATATTGAGTTTCATTCGGATAAAGTTATAGTAGAGGCGATTAAAATTTCATCGGCAAAAACGGAAGAGTTTAAAAATCATCTTTTGGTTTTATACACGGGTGTTTCTCGGAGCGCGACTGACAATTCAAAAATTCTTACCAAGAATTTAATTTCTGATGAAATAAGATTCTCTGCGCAAAAACAATTAGCCGATGCGGCCATTCCGTTTAAAAATAAATTAATAAAAGGAGATTTCAAGGCGCTTGGGGAAATTTTGCACGACGGTTGGCTGTTAAAGAAAAAAACTTCTGGGGCGATTT
>CAYIZY010000049.1:0-3226 GCA_964368235.1 uncultured Candidatus Saccharibacteria bacterium | reverse complement strand
GCTCGATTACGATTTTTTCTTCGATCTCTTATTTGGTTTTGTTTTTTTAGCTTATCCATAATTTTTATGCCGCGGTTGTGCCGGCCACCTTCTTTCCAGCCTTCCTTCGAACGACCTCTCCTTGATATCTAATACCTTTACCCTTATACGGTTCTGGTTTCTTAACTTTTCTTATGTTTGCCGCTGTTTCTCCAACCAATGCTTTATCAAACCCGGAAATTTTAATTGTATTTTTTTCTACCAATATTTTAATACCAGCCGGCACCTCCATTTTTATTGGGTGGGTAAAGCCAACATTTAATACCAAGGTATTTCCTTGCATGGCGGCTTTAAAACCAATTCCTTCTATTTCTAATATTTTAGAAAATCCCTGACTTACTCCCTGAACAGCATTTTTTGCCAAAGAAGCCATGGTACCCCAATTAGCGCGAGCTTGCTTTAAATCATTTTCCTTAGAAAAAACTAATTCACTTCCCTCGGCGCCAGATTTAATTTCTGCTTTTATGTATGGCAAAATAGGCAAAGTAAGCGAGCCCTCCTTCCCCTTGAATTCCATTTTTTTATCTACAATTTTAACCTCTACTCCACCTGTTATAGCTACAGGTTTTTTACCTATTTTGGACATATTTAGATACTGGTTATTCTATCATAAAAGATAAAACTTCGCAAATATAAAAAAAACACGAAGGTCCGAAACCTTCGTGTTGAGAGTAATCTTTTTCATTACTCATTTTTAGTTGCTGTTAGGCCGCTATATACGCTGAAAACTTTTGTTTCCATGCCAACTCGCTGGCAGACAGAAAGGCCGATAGTCGGTTCCACTTTGTTTTTGGCCTTCTGAAACAGCGCAAGGCCGAGGAAGACCAACGCATCCCGCCCAGCTTGCTGGAACAACGCAAGACCGAAGCCAACCCACGCATCCTGCCCAGCTTTCTGGAACAGCGCAAGGCCAAGAATAACCCCCGCATCCTGCCCAGCTTTCTGGAACAGCGCGCCAAACAGTGAAAAAACACTGCCCTTTTCGCTTACCTGACACAGCGAACAGATGGCATAGACATCGCCATCGGTCACGACATTTCCAAATGCCGTGAATGTTTTGTCGCCGAATCGGAACGGCATCATCAGCAAGGCGACAATCGTTAACGCTATTGCCCCCGTCGCCAGTCCAGGCGAAAAAACCAAACAGTAACCTCCGAAAACAACGCCCACGCCCAGCAAAAACAGCTATAGGTTTTTCATCTCATTACTCCTTAAAAGAAAGTTTTGTCAAACTGCGCTTGTTATTTATAACATGGTTATAGCTATCTTGTCAAACCTCTCCAGATTTGGATTAGAGTAGGCAAACTGGAAATAATGATAATAAAAAAAACCATCGGCGCAATATATCGATCGGCATTAGGAATTATAGCGCCAAAATAATATCCAAGGAAGGTCAATGAAAAAATCCAAACAAAACCGCCAATTAAGTTATATAGTAAAAAAACGATGTATTTCATCTGACCAACACCGGCTAATATTGGCGCAAAAGTCCTTACTATTGGCACGAAACGAGCTAAAATAATTGTTTGAGGACCATGCTTTTCGTAAAATAATTTGGCGCTATCCAGATGTTTTTTATGAAAAAAAAACGAATCCTCTTTTTTGAAAATTATCGGCCCGATTTTTTTACCAAAAGCGTAGCCAAAACTGTCTCCTAAAACCGCCCCTAAAAATCCTAAAATCAAAATAGTTGTTATATTAAATATTCCCTGCGAAGCTAGAAAACCGGCTGTAAAAATGAGACTATCTCCAGGAAAAAAGAAACCCGCAAAAACACCGGATTCGGCAAAAATAATGGCGAAAAAACCTATATAGCCGACCGTCTTTAGTAAACCGGCAATGTCTAAAAACATTATCTTTTTGGGGGATAAAGTTGCGGATCTATTTTGCGTTCAAAACAAACCAATCCCTCTTTGTGTTGCCAATTTTGTGAAGTATAGCCGTAGTAATCATAGGTGGGAACCGACTTTCTTGTTTCTATTTCCAAACTCGGCAGGGAAAAATTGGCGCAAAGAGCGAATGTTAAACTATTTTTAATTTCATATTGGTAATCCTCTCCCGTTTGTGAATCCTTGGGAACATTAAAACCGCTGATATCGTCTTTTAATTGAGATAGAGTTTGCGGCAGTTGGGATTTATTGCTCCAATAATTAATTATTTGGGATTGAATTTGTTGAAGGTCTTGCACCCGTCTTTCGTCAAATCGGCGAAGCCGTTCTTCTTGGGGAGAGCCAACGACGAAGAAACCGGCGATCACCGCAATAGCCACTAGGATAATTACTATGTAGATAAAGTATTTCATTAATTATTCCGTTTTATGTTTTCGGACATCCCAAAAATAATAAGAAAAAACTGATCCCGACACCGCCAAAACCGTTAAAATTTTAAGAAAAAATCTAATTGTCAATTCTCCACCAAGTAAATTATAAATAAGGGTTACTAAATCTCCGATAATGACGACTGCGGCGACGAAAAGCGTAAAGTAAATCAACCATTTGCGGATTCTCAAATTTCGTTTAGATGGATTAGTAACGAAACCTTTATTTAAAAACCATGAAGTTAAAACATAAACCGGGAAAACAATAATTAAAGTGGAGATTGCCCAGCGAATGGCGCCGTAAGCCGATTGAATGCTGTAATAACCGTCTACCAATGAATCGGGGAAAAATACATTAACATATTGAAAAAGAAGCGTGATTAAGCCTCCCGCCGCCACATAAAGCGTAATAATTGCCAATAGATGCAAGAAGACATCTTTGGGCGATGTTTTTTCAGATATATTTAACGGTGTATTTTCCATAAAAATTATTATACAATATATGTATTACTTTAGTAAACCCCCACACCTAATTAGCATCTGATTAGGTGTGGGGATAAAGTAGACAAGTGTTTTTATTTTCTTTATATTATTATTTAGCACTTATAACCTTGAATTACGAAATTTCGTGACCATTAAAGCTTCGAAATCGCATGAGTTCGAGGAGCGACGACGAAGCTGTTCGGAAGAACTGCGAGGAGGAGCGACAAAGGAATCGTGATGATTTCGAAGCTCCCTTCGGGTAAGGCAATTTATATCTCGCTAGCTTTGTTGTCCCGATCCTGCGGATCGAGGATCCTCGACCTTCGGTCGGGACTCGCCATGAGTAGTGCTTCCGCACAACTCATGGCTCGCGCCTAGCTATCAAGA
>CAYIZY010000048.1:163-3249 GCA_964368235.1 uncultured Candidatus Saccharibacteria bacterium | reverse complement strand
TTTCCAATTCCGGGCCCTCAACAATAGAAAAATTCATCCCTAAAAAAATTTCTTTGATCTGATTTTCTACGATCGTTAGCGGGTGCAAATGACCAGAGGAAATTTTCTTGCCGGGCATGGTGACATCCAAAACAGAGCCGGCTTCCTGGCGCATGATCAATTCTTTTATTTTATTATTTAAAATATCGTCTATTTCGTCGCGAAGATGATTGGCCGCCGGGCCTTTTAATCGCTTTTCTTCAATGGATAAATCTTTTATTGAACGCAAAAAATCAGAAAACTGGCTTTTTCGGCCGATATATTTAATACGGATATTTTCTAAATCCTCTAGGGTTTTAACCTTGGGTAAATCGTCTAAAAATTGTTGGCGAAGGCGATCTAAGTCCATTACTTTATGATAGCAAATAAATAAGCCCCGACAAATCTTTCGATTCATCGAGGTTATTTCCCACCCTCTTTCGAGAAGTGGTTCCTGATCGTGGTCGTTACCGCATCTGATAATAATTCGTACTGCGATAACGAATGTCGCGCGCTGGCATCATGCGCGATGCCGACATCGGATGCGCAACCGGAACTTGCTCCCAGACTTCGCAACCAAATTGGTCACGACCTCGGAAGACCCAACACTTCTCGACTCGCGGAGTCGAGGGCTGCCGAGTGAAGCTTCGGTCGGGCAACGGCCGAGACTTCTTGGCCGGAGGTTGCGGTTTTTCAACCGTACCTTCGATTGTGACCGTCGGCCAATCATCAGCCTTCGGCTTAGCCGGCGCCTGCGCTTGAGGCGCCTCCACCGAAATCGGCATGATCAAAGGAATTTCTCCCTCCTCGCAAACACCGAATTGCTGAACCGGCAACGGCCCAATCGTCTGGTGCCGCTTGATGTGGATTGTTCCGTCCTCTTCCACATCAATGACTTCCACATTCTTTTTCTTCGCCTCCTCGATCGCGGCCAGCTTCGCTTCCTTGGCCGCAACTTCGGCGTCGCGAGCAGCAAGCTCGGCTTCTTTGGCTGTCACTGAACTTCGCACTTCGGCCATCTCTTTGTCGTGGCTGGCTTGCATTGAAGTTAATCCAATCAAGACAAAGATTGCCACGACAAGAAAGGCCGCCAAAACAATGATCGGGACGAAGTTGAAGCTGTCAGAAGACGGCTTCACCGCCACAGGAGGACTTCCTCCGGTCGGAGGAGTAGTGGCGACACCTTTCGGCGCGCGCGCTCGCTTTGGCGGATTGGCCGCCGGCGGCGTCAGAACAGGGGGAACAACAGGACCAGTAGTCGGGGCAGGATTTACTGCCATAGCTAAACTCCCTTCAAAATGAGGTTTTTAGACGAAATCAACGTACATTCAAACTACTCATAGTATAGCAAAATAATCCATACTTGTCAATAGTAGTTAAAATATAGTAAAAATGAATTTTTTTGCGCGGGCGACCGGATTTGAACCGGCGATCCCCTTCGTGACAGGAAGGTATGTTAACCAGGCTACACCACGCCCGCATTATACGGTTATTATAA
This sequence comes from uncultured Candidatus Saccharibacteria bacterium, assembly GCA_964368235.1. Taxonomy (GTDB): domain Bacteria; phylum Patescibacteriota; class Minisyncoccia; order UBA6257; family UBA11618; genus CAYIZY01. The sequence goes on along the minus strand of CAYIZY010000048.1, from coordinate 1,733 downwards.
TATATTTACAGCTTATTTACCAATTCCTTAAACTGCCTTCCCCTATCGGCATAGTCTTGGAACATATCAAAACTGGCCGCTCCTGGAGAAAAAACGATAATTTTGCCACCAGCTTCGATTGCTTTTTCTACAGCCGATTTTAAATCTTCAACCAAAACAGTCGGAAATCTTTTTAATGCTTTTTTTATTTTTTCTTTATTAGCGCCAAATAAAACAACGGATTTTACGGAGGTCTTCCTGATTATTTTTCCTAGTGGCTCGTAATCTAAACCCTTGTCATGCCCTCCAACGATTAAAACTATTGATTCTTTAAAAGACTGGATTGCAGCGATTGTGGTTTGGGGATTAGTACTGGCCGAATCATTATAAAAAGTTACTATTTTGCCATTTGCCATTTGCCATTTGCGAACATACTCTAGGCGATGTTCCAAGCCCGCAAAATTAACCGCTGTTTCGGCAATTATTTCTTTTGGACAATCTAAAGATTCAGTAACTTTAGCAGCCATCACCGCATTACGAAAATTGTGTTCACCGGGCATTTTTAAATCTACTTGACGAAACCAATTGAAGCTTTGTGTTGTGACAGAAATCTTTTTTCCGCGTCCTGACTTGGCAACCCGGGCAGAAAATTTATTTTCCCGAAAATAGAAAATTTTGTCCCGCGAAGTTTGATATCGGGCAATATTAGTTTTAGCTTCTTGATATTCCTTAAAATCTTTATGAGCGTCCATATGATCAGGAAAAATATCCAACACAACTGCAACTTGAGGAGAAATTGTTAAATCTTGTAATTGAAAACTGGAGAGTTCTAAGACGACAATTGAATGTTGTTTTAATTGGGGTAAAATTTCTAAAGCTGGCTTACCAATATTGCCAGCCAAAAAACTATCGAAGTGGGACTTCAATAATATTTCGTGGATAAGCGTGGAAGTGGTGCCCTTGCCTTTTGTGCCTGTTACGCCAATAATCCGGCCACTGAAATTTTCAAAAAATAATTTTGTGGCGCTGGAAAAAATCGTGCCTTTCTTAATCGCCTGCTGGATTTCCGGCAGATTGAATGGGATGCCCGGAGAGCGAAAAATAAGGTCGAAGGTGTTGAGGTCTTTTAAATAATTCTTTCCTCTCCTCATCCTGAGCTTGCCGAAGGACCTCTTCAGTTCAACAGTAATTTCAATTTTTAAATTTTGGTCCAATATCCAAATTTGGGCAAAATCATACTTTGGCGATTTCCTAATAAACTCCAAAATCGCTTTCCCCTCACGACCGAAACCTAGTATGCCTATTCTCATTTTATGTGAAATATTATATAATAAATACGACAAATTAGCCAGCCAGGGTAGCTCAATGGCGGAGCAGCGCTTTCATAAGGCGACGGCTGTGAGTTCAATTCTCACCCCTGGCACAAAAACAAACCCCCACACCTAATAACGATAATAAAACTTACGCGAAGCAGATCGTTATTAGGTGTGGGGGTAAAAAACCCCGTAGAACGGGGCAGGTCGCGCAGGGCGATTTACCCCCACACCTAATAACGATAATAAAACTTACGCGAAGCAGATCGTTATTAGGT
>CAYIZY010000047.1:0-3319 GCA_964368235.1 uncultured Candidatus Saccharibacteria bacterium | reverse complement strand
CAATTATCCGCTTAAATCCTAGCTTATTCCACAATATGTGCGTGGATTATACCAAATATGATTGACTTTTTATCTCCTATATAGTGTATTATAATGGAGCTCCTTAAAATACAGAATTCAATAACCTCGTTTTCTCTCTGAAGTCCCAAAAGGATATGAAGGGAAGACAAAACAAGAAAGGAAGTGTGGGTCATGGGCAAAAGCCAAAAGATGAAAGGATTAATTGCGGTCAAGAGGGCACGGCTTGTTCTCGGTCGGAACATCTTTGATGACGCCGATTGGATGAGCTACTACGACGCCAACTTACCCAAGAAGCTCATCCGAGCCGCCGCAGAGTTCCCGTGGAGTGACGAGCTTTTGAATAGTCCCTGTCCGTTCAACACGGACAAACTGGTCAAGGACACCCATTTTGCCTTCTTCGGGCTTCCCAGCCTGAACGGCAAAGATCTCACGGTGCTTGACTGGCACGACATTCATCCTGCCACAGGTCAACCGAAGTTCTACTTCAACCGAAACCAGTTTTATAAGAATAAAGATTACGCCAACAAGATAGTCTGTGAAGCAAAGTGGCATCTTCTACTTAAGGACATCGTTCCTGGCTCAACGGAAAAATTGCCCGAAGAACAGGAGACGATGCTCCCGCCAGAGTATGAGATTCCCACCACCATCGCCGAGGTGACCAAGGACATTCTGTACTTTCGCAAAACAGATGTCCGAGTCAACCCGGAAAGGTGGGCACGTTGCAAGGAAAAGACTTTTAACGGCTTTCATTCGTGCGTCGGCTTCTTCGTTGACCTCGGTCTCGACGTCAACTACTGGATCGGCAACCGTGACCCCTACTTCGGTGTTGGTGCCTCTAGGAAGCTTCCTTCTTAAAGCTTGAACGGCTTGATACTGTCGAGTCCTTGAACTCTTGTCGTCCGCCACGTGTGGTCAGCAAGAGTTTTTTTTAAAATAGTTAATTTTGGGCTTAAAATCAGCGTTTTTAGCACTCCTATTGACATAACGTAATTTATATATTATACTGTAAATAGTTGAACATTAAGTTTTAGGGGAAGAAAGATTGGGTTGTTCCTATCTATCCTTCTGCTAACAGCAGACGGTGAAAGGTTGGCCGTCTACGGCAGTATCGGTTTTGCTTACCCCAAGAAAGGAGGGTAGTCATGAAGAAGCATTGACCTCTTTTTAAGGAGTGTCAGATGAAGAAAGAAAAGTACGTCATTGCGGTCAAGGACGTTTCGTCGGGAGAAATCCGTCCTGGCAGGATCCTTGCCTCCTATCGGAAGTTTGAATTTGCCAATCGTGACTTTCAACAAGTCGCGGCAAGGGCTGGATATGTTTCCGATTGTTGGCGTTGTGGCGTCTTTTTCCGCAACAAGTGCTTGCGTTAGGGCGAGCAAGCCCCGGTTTAACCGCCGGGGCTTTTCTTTTGTGTTGACCAAATTATATTAACTTGCTACACTAATGCAATAGATTGAAAAGGTCGCCAATAAACATTATCTACAATGACTAATTCCGCAGATCAAGAATTTTTAGTATTTTTAGTCAAAGCTATCGTGGATCATCCAGACGATGTGACGGTTGAACGAAAAGTAGACGAAATGGGTGTCTTGCTTTCATTGAAAGTGCATCCTCAAGATATGGGCGTAGTGGTTGGCCGACAAGGCGCTACCGCGAAAGCTATACGATCTCTTTTGAGAATCGTTGGCATCAAGAATAATGCCCGCATCAATCTACGAATTGAAGAGCCGGAGGGCTCCACTCGTCCTCCTCGACCGATGATGGGAGAGAGACAGGAGTTTAACCCAAATTAATTCGATTAAAAACTAAAAGCCACAAGTTTCCGAGAGGATTTTTTGTGGCTTTTTAGTTTAGAATAAAGGAGCGAATCCCGTTAGAGATGACCCATTATGACAAATAAATTATATATGAAAAATAACAATAAATCTGAAATAATAGTCGTATGTTTTATTCACGGAAACGCTTCGTGCGTTTCCTATCTCTAACGGGATGAAATTCCACATACTTACAATATTTCCAAATATCTTTGAATCATATTTTAATGAGTCTATTATTAGGCGCGCCCAAGAGAAAAAGTTAATTGATATTAAAACTTATAACTTACGTGATTTTACGGAAGACAGGCATAAAAAAGTTGATGATTCGCCGTATGGCGGAGGGCCGGGGATGGTACTCAAAATTGAGCCGATACAAAAAGCAGTCGGCTCAATTTTGGGAAATCCGAAATCCGAAATCCGAAATCCGAAAAATACAAGGATTATTTTGTTTTCAACAAGAGGCAAGAAACTAGATCAAAAAAAAGCGCAAAAATTGGCTAAATATGACAATTTAATTTTGATTTGCGGGCGATATGAGGGCGTGGACGAGCGCGTGGCTAAATATATTGCCGATGAAGAAATTTCTATCGGGGATTTTATATTATCTGGCGGAGAATTACCAGCAATGATTTTGGTCGACGCAGTTGCCCGTTTCGTGCCCGGCGTTTTAGGAAAAAAAGAATCTTTAGAAACAATCAAGGGCTCTTATCCGGTTTATACGCGCCCAGAAAATTTTGAAATTGATGGTAAAAATCGCTCTGTTCCAAAAACATTAACTTCTGGTAATCATCAAAAAATTGACATTTGGCGAAAAAAATTCTATAAATAGAACAGTTTTTTGACACCTTGAATCATAGAAAGGAAAAATTTATGAACACTGATGCAATAGCGACAGTTTTGAAAGAAGCCGCAAAAGATTGGCAGATAAAAATTTATAGGGATGATTCTGTAATTTTCGATCGTTTATATTTAATGATTTTTGATGGAAATCAGACAACTATTGATAATGGTAGCGACCATTTTTTAATTTTTGAAAATAATTTTCCAGCTTCATTTTTTATTTTAGATTTAAAAAGAAATCCAGAATTTATGGATGCTGTTTGCGGGTCTATTCTTGGGGATATCGATCAAACAGACAAGATATTTGATATTTTAGATAGAATGTTTTTTGATCATTTTTCTATTCAACGGATAATGGTTACTGGTTCAGATGAAAATGGCAAAGAGATTGCTTTTAACGATCTTGATGGCTCTTGCTTATCGTTTGTTATCGGTTCATTTGGATCCAACACAAACCATGAATTTATTTTGAGTACTGATAATAATTTTAATGAATTATTTACTAAAGAATTTTTAGAAAATATTCGCACAGCGGCCGAATCTTAAATTTTTAAAAACCATTAAAGAAATTATTAGCAAGTTCAAAAAAATGCACAAGTTCACAAACATATGAGACTTTTCGGCAAAACGAAAAGTCATGA
>CAYIZY010000046.1:0-3339 GCA_964368235.1 uncultured Candidatus Saccharibacteria bacterium | reverse complement strand
CATTTTGTTAGATTTAACCTAACACAATAGTAACTAAAATGCTACTTTTTCGTTATACATTATGCTAGAAAACGAAGCTCATATTATAAACCAAGCCCAACAGGGAAATCCTGAATATTTTGGCTTATTATATGATCACTATCTGGCGCCGATTTATAGGTTTGTTTTTTTGAAAGTCAGCGCCAAAGCAGAGGCCGAAGACCTCGTACACGAGATTTTTTTAAGCGCCTGGAAAAACATCGAAGACTATGATCATTTAGGATTCCCCTTTTCCAGCTGGCTCTACCAAATCGCGCGACATAAAGTAATCGATTATTACCGCACAAAAAGGAGTAATCTCGATATTGAAAATATCGGCGAGGAAAATTTAAAGGTCGCCAATGTGATGGATAATGAATTAGATAAAAATCTGGATCTCGACCGCGTAAAAAATGCGATCAAGCAACTAAATGAAGATCAACAGAATGTTTTGATTATGAGGTTTGTGGAAGATTTAAGTTATCAGGAAATTTCTGCAGTGCTAGATAAAAGCGAAGGTGCTATAAGACTTATTCAACATCGGGCAATTCAAAATCTAAAATCAAAAATTCAAAATTATGGGGAGCAATTTATTTAATAAAATAAAATTATTGAAACAAATTAGGCCGGAGGCCGATTTTGCGTTGTCCTCTCGAAGAATTATTCTGACTACGACTAGAAAACCACATTATCAGTTTTTATTCAAAAAGCAAATTCAACAAACTTTAATTTTAAGCGCTGCCATGGGCATGGCTGTTGTTTTGTTGCTAATAGTGGGCCGGGTTTCCAACTTGCCTCTAGAAGGCCTATCTCCTAATTTAATTTCTAGCCTTAACAGTAAAGAATTGACACAAGAACAAGAAAGTATTAATTTCAACATACATTTAGCCGAGGCTAAATATTATAAAGAATCCACCACTCAAGTGACAATGGCCTTAAATAACGATTTAGACAGTGTCGCTATGCAAAAACAGGCGGAGAATATTAATTCGCTGATAAAGGAATTAGCTCTGTAATAATATGAAAAAAATAGTTTTTATCTTAATGATATTTGTTTTGGGTCCTTTTGTTGTCCGAGGTCAAACTACAATAAATATAAAAACTGCCCTACAGGGTATTGTTGATAATTTAGAACAATTATCCAGACGCTTGACTGGTAATGAAGAATTAAAAATTCGCAAAGCGTCATTAAAAAATGTCATTGATTTAGCCCTAGCTGAATCCAATGATCTTAAAAATAAGCTTATAAAAATAGCGTATCTGGAAGGCGATTATTTGGATTTAAGGGATACGTTATTAAAGGAATTAGGAAATCATTCCAGTTACTATGATTCTATAAGTATGGCCCTGGAGAAAGAAAATAGTTTGTCTAAGATTAAAAATATTTCCACTCAACTAAAAGATTGGCGCCGCATTGTTTATCATCCAACACTAGAAAAAATAGTTAATTTCCTACTGGTTTTCGAAGGGAGAGATGCTTTACAACTGGCAGAAACAAGATTTAATAATATTTCCAATGATTTAAAAAAAGTCAATAATTTAGAAGTTATTAAAAATAGCCCCCTAAATAATTTACTTGCAAAAGCAGAAGAATCTTTAAATGAAGCGCGAGAACTTCAAAAAGCCTCGGCATTGATAATATTAAAATCAGACGAAAATGACACCCAAAAATTAATAGAGGAAGAATTAGATAAAATAAAAGAGACTTATAGTTACTTTTTAGAAATGAGTGATTGGCTAAAAAAAGCAAGTAAAAAATAGCCCTCACAGCTATTTTTTACAATTACTCTAATTACCTAATTTCTAATTACTTAACGGCTTCTTTAAGAAGTTTTCCTGCTCGGAACTTTGGCTTTGTTGAAGCGGCGATTTTGATTTTTTCGCCTGTTTTTGGATTGACGCCCATTCTCTCTGCTCGTCTGGCAACTTTGAATACTCCAAAGCCCGGAAGCTTTACTTCATCACCTTTGGCTAAAGTTTTAGTGATTGTATCTAAAACCGCCTCCACGACAGCTTGGGCCTGCTTCTTGCTCTCTAATTGAGCGGCGGCTTGCACTGCATCGACAAATTCATCTTTTTTCATAATTTAGATTTTGGATTTTAGATTTTGGATATTGGATATTGGAATTTAGTTAATTAACCTATAATCTAATATCTAACATCTAAAATCTATCGTACGACCTTTTGATTTTCTAATAAACTTAATATTAACAATATCCTAGCAATATAGCAAAAATCAAGCCCTAATAAACTTACTGCATAGATTAAAAATCTCCTGGGATATTTTTAAGGCCTCTTCCGCTTCGCTCTTAGTATATGCTTCAAATGGCTTTAAATTAGAATCCGGAAGGGCATCTGGATATCTGGTTGTAAGATAATATTTATCTAATATTTTTCCTCCATCTAAAAAATTAAGAAAAGATTTATCAAAAAAAGCTGATTTATTTAAAAGATCAGTTATAGCGTGAAGTGGTAGTCTAATTTGTTTATTTAAAATTAAATAGGCCTTTAGAGACTTCTGCGCTGATTGTTCAGAAAAAAAACACGCCCGCGAAAAATCATCTAACTTGAAAAGATTAAAAGCGGCCTTTAAATCATCATCTGATTGCTCCAGCCAACGAATTGCTTGTTCTTTATAATTAATCATGTTTATTTTTATCGTATAAAACGATATGGTTTTTTAATGCCTCAATCATAAAAATACTGGAGTCTTTCATTTCTTCAAATTCTTTTGGTGTATAAACAAAGAAATCAGCTCGAATGGGCACATTCGGAATACTTAAAGATCGCCTAATCCAGCGTTCGTTTATGTCCTTAACAATAATAAAATCGTAATCGCTGTCAGGACGCTCCTCTCCTTTAGCTCTTGATCCGAAAAATATTATTTTTTCAGGTTGATATTCAGAAATTATTTTTCCCACAGCCTCTTCTAAAACACTCATCGTCATTAGTATAGCAGATTAACATAAATAGTTTTAAAAAACTAGGTAGAGAAACAAAAAAGCCAGGTGGTGAACCTGGCATAAATCGGGGAACAGGAGATTCGCACTCCCTCGCCACAGTATTAAATCAGGGTCGGGATAATAGAATGCGGAGCACTCCACTATTCTCCCCCCTTAGCACAATCTAATCCTGCCGCTATTCTCTAAATGGAGATTTTAGAGAATGCCTCATCACTTGTGAAAGTGACGGCACACTTGTCGTGCTAGAACCCCGAAAAGTTGCTAGGTGTAATTATATAACAAAGAAGATTTATATGTCAATAGTTTGTACTCGTCCATAACATTTGAGACTGTTTTGATGTTAACTTGTTGCAAATAT
>CAYIZY010000045.1:0-3353 GCA_964368235.1 uncultured Candidatus Saccharibacteria bacterium | reverse complement strand
CGGTTTCTAGAGCAGAGGTTTTTGTTTGGGCGTGCGTTTCCACCGGAATACCTCGGCCATCGTCGCTGACGGCCACCTTATTATCTGGCAAAAGTTCTACTCGGATATTTTTAGCATATCCGGCCATCGCTTCGTCAATTGAATTGTCAACAACCTCCCAAATTAAGTGATGTAAACCATCTACGCCAGTAGAGCCAATATACATACCCGGGCGCTTTCGCACCGGCTCTAGTCCTTCTAAAACATAAATATCTTTAGCTGTATAAGACATAATAAGTAGTTAATTTATACATAAAGTATAGCATATTTTGAAGAAGAAATCAAACAAACGCTACCCACCTTCATCTCGAGCCAAGTAAAGCGAAGTGCAGGTTAAACAAATTGCAAGCGAGATGAGAAACGATGTAGAGAAAAAGCAGTTGTTTGAATCCCACTCCGACCGAGGTCGGAGTGGTTGAGTTCTGTTTTTCTCGTTACATCGTTTGAAATCGAGCGATTCGCAATTTGTTTCTAACCCCGCCCTTTTTGCAAAAAGGGCGGGACGAAGCCGGTAGAGGCTTTATTTTATCTCACCTCAACTCCTAAATCCTTAATCAAAACAGAGCTGATTTTTTGCATTTCCTTATCTACTTCTACATCGGTAAGGGTGCGATCTTCGGCCAAAAAGATCAGCCGGAAAGTCAAACTTTTCATGTTCTCTCCTAATTTCTCATCTTCATAAAAATCCACCAAATCCACATCATCTAAATATTTTGGCGCAGTTGTTTTTATCAAATCCATTATTTTATCAACGCGAATGTCTCTAGTGACGAGCAAAGAAATATCACGCATGATACTCGGAAATTTGGAAAGTGGCCGGTATTCTTTCTCGTCCTCAATTAGCTTCATTAATTTATCCAAATCAATTTCCGTAATCACCCGTCTGGCGCCAGTCCCCTTTACCGAACCGATATAGCCGATCACTTTATGATCACTTTCAATACGCAAACTTTCCCTTTGGTTAAGAAATAGAATTTCAAAATTCAAATCAGAGTAATGTCTTTCTACCAAACCCAATTGCTCCAGCAACTCATCTACTAAACCTTTCATCTCAAAAATAGAAACTTCTTTTTTATCACCGATAGCTAGTCCGAGCATAACTTTTTCCGGACTAAAAATGTGCCCAATTTCAAAAATTTTTATTTGGTTAAAAAAACGGAAGTTGCTCTCAATATTTTTTAAAAGATAGGGCGCAAGGCCTGTCCTTAAATATTCAAATTCTGCGCTCAATGGATTGGCTACCAATTCACTTTTCATCCCGAAAAATTCACCGGCTGATTTATTTTCTAAATCATCCCTGCTGATGAATGAATAATTATAAACTTCACTTAGTCCAAATCCGGTTAAAATTTTTCTAATTTTATCTTTCAAAACAATTTGGTCTTCATAACCAGAAGGGCGAAGCGGCACATGAGGCGGAACAGACGGTAAATTATTTAATCCGTATAATCTGACCACCTCTTCAGCCAAATCTTCAAATCTTTCCACATCATCGCGAAAAAAAGGCGCTTCCACTTTTGCCCCATCTATTTTAAATCCAAGACGCTTCAAATAACCCATAGCTTGCGCTGATTTTAAGTTCAAACCGCTTAGTTGGTTAAATTTTTCAATATCAAATTTTATGACTTTTTTGGGATATTTTTTTAAATAGACATCCTTTACGCCCCCTCGCTCACCATTCGACAACTCTTCAATTAATTTCGCGGCACGGGCAATCGCCAACTCTACTAAAGCCGGTGTTAGGTTATGGGCATTGCGGGAAGAGGCATCAGTTATCAAATTAAGTTTGCGAGCAATGCGATAAATAGCCGGCCCGTCAAAATTGGCGCTGGTTAAAATAATTTTATTGGTATGCTCTTTAATTTCCGCTTTTTTACCACCCTTGATTCCAGCAATATCAAGTGGAGATTTTTCATCAGCAATCACAACCACGCTTGGATCCAATTTGAATTTTTGGCCATCAAGCGTCGTTAATTCTTCAATCAATTCAGCTGAACGAACAATTAAATGCGCGCCGTCAAGCCGATCATAGTCGAAAGCGTGGAGCGGTTGGCCGGTTTCTAACATTACGTAATTAGTAATATCAACAATATTATTGATTGGCCGAAAGCCACAGGTTTCTAAAATTTCCCTCATCCATCTTGGAGATTCTTTAACTTCAATATTTTCAAAATATTGACCCATAATGCGACGACATAAATCAGTTTTAACACTGATTTGGAATTTGGGTTTGGGTTTGGATATTGGATTTTGCTTGCCCGCCGAAGCTTTAGCGAAGGTGGGGGGTTTAAATTTTAAACCATAAACAGCGGAGATTTCTTGAGCCAAACCCCAATGGCCATTACTGGAAAATCTGTTTGGAGAAAGCGCAATTTCAATGCCGTCCCCTTCCAAATCTTCGGCTTCAAAAACATACTGATTTAATTTATTCAGTAAGTCCTTTTTACTTTTTATCGCCGGAACTAATTTTTTTAAGAGTGTGTATGAATACTTCATCCCGTTAGAGATAGGTCCCGTTAGAAACAGATTGCTGCTCGCAAGCGATCGCGGTTTCTAACGGGACCGTAATTACATGCACGACTAGTACATGTTGTCTATTATTATTTTTTAAATCTAAATTATATATCATAAATGGGTCATCTCTAACGGGATTCATATTAAAATTGATTTATAAATCTTAAATCACCAGAATAAAAAAGCCGGATGTCTGGGATATTATATTTCAACATGGCTAATCGCTCCACTCCCATCCCAAAAGCAAAACCCTGCCATTCGCCAGGAATATATCCCGCCGCTTTAAAAACATTTTGATGGACCATTCCCGCGCCCAACACCTCCAGCCATTTGCCGTTTAATTTAATCGCCACTTCCACGCCCGGCTCAACGAATGGAAAATAACTTGGGCGAAGATGGATCTCCAATTTTTTATTAAAAAACTGACTGAAAAATTCTGAAATGACAAATTTAAAATTGGCTAAAGAAATATTTTTGCCGACCATTAAACCCTCTACTTGATGAAAATTTATTTCATGAGTCATATCTGTTGCTTCATTGCGAAAAACGCGGCCCGGCACAATAATTTGCATCGGCGGTTCATGCTTTTGCATATAACGAATCTGCATCGGTGAAGTATGGGTGCGCATTAGATGTTGGATTTTAGATGTTAGATTTTGGGGATCAGAAATCCAGAAGGTATCCTGGACATCGCGGGCTGGATGATTAGGAGGAAAATTAAGAGCGTCAAAATTATAAAATTCTGTTTCCAATTCCGGGCCCTCAACAATAGAAAAATTCATCCCTAAAAAAATTTCTTT
>CAYIZY010000044.1:0-3508 GCA_964368235.1 uncultured Candidatus Saccharibacteria bacterium | reverse complement strand
AATTATCCGCTTAAATCCTAGCTTATTCCACAATATGTGCGTGGATTATACCTGTCGCTATTGACAAATAGGTCATTATGATATATAATATAGGATATCGTGCAAGTTGACAATTAACTCTAATTTACGGAGGTGGATGATGGCCGTTTTTCAAAGCGTCTCGGAGTTGTTTCAAAATCTGTTTGGCGGGCCACAGGGCCTACTGACGCTCGGGGCGATCTTGATCACTGTCGGACTTGCCGTCAAGGCGGTTCGCAGTGGGCCGAAGAAGTTGACCATTGATCATGTGATCTGGCTCGGCCTAATCTTGATCGCGATTTACTTCGTCGGCGCTTTCGTCTACGGCGTGTTCTGCCAAGCGGCGGGGGAGGAATTCCAACCCAGCCAGCAGCAGGTGCCGTCACCACAAGTGATCGCGATACCCGTCCCGATGACCTCGGAGACCTGTCCGATTAGGCTTCAAAGCCGTTCGGCGATGGCGTTCTCCATCACTGGAGAGGAAACAATGCCTCTCTGGCTAGACGCCGGAAAATGCAAGTGGACGGTCCGCGACGGACCGGACCATTTTGCGATCTACCAGCCGGGAAAAAATCAGCCGATGGAAGTTTCCAACTCGGGTAGCGGCATCAGCCGTAACCTGGGTCATCTCGGAAACAAAATCGGCCTGAAATTTCCCGGCCCCTGCACGCTCATTGTGGAGACGCTGTAAAGCGACCTCATGAATGAGCAACCCCCGCCCTTTGGTTTTTCCAAAGAGCGGGGGTTTTTGTTTATTTATGTTAAAATTAAATTGTGAGAAAAACTACCGCCTTTTTTGTTTTAATTTTTATATTTTTAAATTTCCAGCCTAATTTTTCATACGGCCAAACTCAAAAACCAGTAATCACTGATAAAGCTAATTTAACCCCCACTGTCGTTGAGCAAGTAATCAAACCCAAAAGGGTTGAAGAAATAGTTGAAGCGGTAAAAAATAATCCCGGCCCAATTTCTATCGGCGGCGCGCGCTACAGCCAAGGCGGACAAATAGTTACCGAAAAAGCTACGTTTATTGATATGCGCGACTTTAATAAAGTCATAAACTTTTCCCCAAAAGAAAAGTTAGTTACTGTCCAACCAGGAATTACTTGGATAAAACTCCTTGATTATATTGATCCTCATAATCTATCCCCAAAAATCATGCAGACATATTCCGATTTTACGGTCGGCGGCTCTTTAAGCGTCAATGCTCACGGCAGGGAACCGGAAGGAGCAATTATCTCTTCAGTAAAATCAATTAAAGTCGTTTTGGGAAACGGAGATATAGTATCAGCCAGCCGAGAAGAAAATCCGGAAATTTTCTACAGCGCTATTGGTGGTTATGGGGGAGTGGGAGTTATCGTAGAGGCAACTTTAGAATTAACTGACAATATAAAAATAGAAAGGCGATCTAAAATAATGGACGCTAAACAATATCCAGCTTATTTTGAAAAATACATTAAAAATAATTCGTCAGTTGTTCTCCATAATGCTTATCTTTACGCTCCTGAATATAAAGAGGTAAGAGCAGTCACTTGGGTAAAAACCAACAAACCACTAACGATAACAGATCACCTACAATCACTAGATCCGGCGGACCACGCCAAAAAAAGGGCGGCCATTGAGACTCAAGAAGGGGGACTAGGCCAAAGATTACGACAGGATATTTTTGATCCAATAGACTACAAACAAAATGTGGTCGCCTGGCGAAATTACGAAGCGGCTCATGTCATTGCTGAACTTCCCGTTTCTGATGAAGAAAAAACATATATCCTACAAGAATATTTTGTGCCAGTTAATAAATTAAACGAATTTATTCCCAAATTAAGAAAAATTCTCCAACAAAATAAAGTCCAAATCCTAAATCTATCAATCAGACACGCCGAACCAGACAATGAATCCATTTTATCTTGGTCGCCTAAAGAAACTTTTTCCATTGTTCTTTATTATCGACAAGAAAATACAGATAAAGCTAGAAAAGAAGCTGCCAGCTGGACACCAAAATTAATTGATGCTTCTATCTCTGTTGGCGGAACTTACTATTTGCCCTATCAGTTATATGCCAGCGAAAAACAATTTAATAAATCATATCCCCATTTTGATGAATTTGTTGATTTAAAAAAAGAACTTGATCCGCACAACAAATTTAGAAATAAACTATGGGATAAATATTATCCAGAGAAACCAACGCCAGTAGTTTATTATGTTGGCCCAAGAGATACTGGTGGTGGCCCGATTGTTCTTGAAAAAATTCGTGAACTTTCTAATCAAAATAAAATACAAGGATATTTTAATTATTATGATGAATGTATTGAAAAAAATGGCGAATTAAATTGTGTTTTACCAGGATCAAGACAATTAAAACCTTTGAATAATTTAAATGATAAAGAAAAAGAATTTTATATTTTCGTTGATGGGAAGATTAAATCTCTGGAAGAGTTATCAAAATTAGGTATTGATATCAGCCAAAACAAAAAAGACCCTCGATAAAAATCGGGGTCTTTTTTATTAGAACTGAGCTATTTCTACCACTATCCTCACTAAAATTCTTGCCAATAAAGCAACGCCTACCGCCACTAGAGCATAAATAATTGTGTCTCTGGCTTCATTTATACTTTCTCCTCCGCGCGAAGTTAAATATTTAAATGCGCCCCACAAGACATACAAAACTGCTAAGGAAATAATTATGCCGATAGCATAATTGGTTATCTTTTCAATCAACATGCCTAAAGTTGCTGGTGGGGTAGCATACTGCGCTCCAGCCAACATTGGAGTTAATAAAACTAATGGGCCAACTATCTTTTCAAATTTTTTCATAAATAATATTTTTAATAATAGTTTCTAATTTTAACCGACCAGTTCTCTAATTATATCAACTACCACTTCAGCGAGCAACACGATCGCAAAACCGATCACCGCGTAAATAATTGTTTTCTTGCCAGCTTCCCAACCCTTTGGATCTCCGGCGCTAAATAATATCTGATAAGCGCCAACAACTATCATTAAAACAGCAATTGAGCCAGCGAACCATCGAGCTAAATACAAAATATAGCCAATTAGGCCCGGGATATCATCGGCGATGCCGCTAAGGGGATTAGTAATGCCAACACTCCCACTGCGACCACCTTGATTGTAGAAAACATTGCCACGAGATGATGGTTCTTCAAAAAATGCCGATTCATCTTGAGCGGGCCCTTGATTATAAAAGATATTGTCTTGAGCGAAAACAATACTGGCAAATAGCAAATAGCAAATGGCGAATAGCACAGTAAATTTTTTTAACATTGTATTTGGTTCCAAGGAGTAATGCCTCCGTTTGGAGCTAAAACTCTTAATAATGTACTGACAATAATAAAAGAGGTGAGAACGATTGCCAAACCGATAAAGGCGCTGGCGATGGCTTTTTTCCCCGCCTCATAACCGCCGAGATCGCCGGCCGATAATATCATTCTGTAAGCGCCGTATAAAATCATAATCATCACCACGACAGCCA
>CAYIZY010000043.1:0-3556 GCA_964368235.1 uncultured Candidatus Saccharibacteria bacterium | reverse complement strand
AACAAATAGAAGCCGAGTATTTGAAGTCAGTAATCCGCGACCAAATCGGCCAGTTTTTGTATCAGAAGACAAAGCGTAGACCCATGATATTACCAGTAGTAATAGAAGTCTAATTTGACTTACTTCGACTGTACTGTTTTGTAACCCAATCCTGCCACTGCCGCTGCAGTTCTTGCGTGTTTGTATTATAATATTTCGCTAAAGCAACATCTTGTCCATTCTTGGCAGTTTCTTGAAGAAACTCGCCGAATACTTTTTTACCTTTTTTCGCCACAAAAAAATCAACTAGTGAAGCTGCTACCGTATAAGCTCTTTCATTGTCGTGCGCTATGTGATCCGCTACAACAACAGATGTAACATGCGGCCACAGATTTTTATCTATAAAATGCCGTACAATTTCGTTACGTCTTGCAACACGCACCTTGTCATCATACCTGCTCGCAACACCCTCCATTATCCAGCTCGGTATAAAACGGGGCGCTAGAGAAGCAATGACAATATGCGCAACTTCATGTTTTAAAGTAGAGCCGGTGGCGTATTCGCGCGTTGTTTCAAGCCACATTCGATGATCACTGCCAAAACCCCTAGACTTTCCGCACAGCATTATACTGCCCTCATCGATAATTTCGCCAGTTTTTGAATCAGGACACGACAAGCTAACATTGATATGAGTAAATTCTTTTCCTTTGGGAATTTCCCTCCCAAGCCACTCTAACGCTATTGCTTTTTTAAATTCTTCAGCTTTCAATAACACATCCCTTGCTAAAAAATCTCCTGAAGGCGCCAAAACAGTAAAATTTTTACTTCCTGCAATTCCTGTATCAGGATGCCCCGGGTATGGAGAGTATTGTTTTTGTTTTATTTTAGCTGCCTTAGTCCATTCTTGTATTTCCTCAAGAAGCTCTTCGGTTGTTTTTTCGACTTTTTCTTCATCGTCTTTTTTATTATCTGTCTTTATCCTTTCCTGTTCTTGCTTCGTGGCCTGACCAAATAAGAAATTAAAAAGGTTGCTAACGGCGCTTGCTGGTCGAACACTATAAGAATAACTATATGCTGAAGTATTATGTATAAAAAAAAGTGAAGAATATAAAATAGATGCAACAATTATTGTTTTTAATATAATTTTTTCCTGCATACTCTAATTTTACTTGAATCATTTTTTCTTACAACCTTCCACTTATCCACACCTTAATTATCTATAGTTATCTATAAACTACCTACAACTATTTTAATTAAACGATCGTTTAATTAAAATAGTAAATATTTAAATATTTCCTTTTTCTAGAACAGAAAATATTTTCACAGAAGATAATATGCCTAAACCCCCTAAATCAGAGAGGAGTTCTTGAGGTAATTTATTATTCCCTATCCATACGCTTTTTTGTAATAATTCAAATTCCAGATATCGCAGTACGGCCCGAAGCCAATTTCTTTTATTTTTTTCTTTCTCTGGAATATCAAAAACTACAATAATAGGATACTCACTCGGTTCTAATAAATATTTTTCTTTGGGGGCAAAAATGACTGTCCTAAGTTTAAAAAATAACTCGTCTTTTCTTTTTTTTCCTTTATTGGTAATAAACCAAAACGTCTGTCCTTTATTTTTCTTTTTTTCAATTAAACCAGATTTTTGCAATCTATAAAGGAGATTATAAAAATTTTGCTTTTCTCTAGTTTGTACTAGTTCTTTATCCCATTCCAAATGCCGGTTATCTCTTCGCTTTATTAAGTTTTTATAGTCCTCTTTAGATAAATATTTTCCGCCGGCAGTCAATCTATCCAATAGATCAATTGTACTTAGAGATATATCACCAATAATTTCTAAAACTTTTAAGCCTAATTTATTTTTTCTGCCTTGATTATTTATATTACTTACTTTCATGAATAATATAATCTTACTATCTTAATTAAACGATCGCAAATTAAAATAGTAGAAATATAAGGACTAATATTTTATTCTATATAGATATGGTTACAGAAAATAATAATAGCGCGCAAAGGCTTCTTTCCGGTATTCAGCCAAGTGGTCGGTTGCATATTGGCAATTATTTGGGGGCGTTGAAAAATTTTGTTGAATTGCAAAATTCAGGGCAATATCAATGCTTATTTTTTATTGCTGATTTACATTCGCTAACAGAAGATTTTGATCCAACACAAAAAAAACAGCAGGTTTTGGATTTATTAGCCAGTTATTTAGCGGCTGGATTAGATGCGAAAAAATCATTAATTTATATCCAATCTCATGTTCCTGCTAATAGCGAACTAGCTTGGATTTTAAATACAATTACTCCTTTTGGAGAATTAGGACGAATGACGCAATTTAAAGACAAATCTGAAAGGCAGCAAGAAAATATTAATGTCGGTCTATTTACTTATCCAGTTCTACAGGCCGCAGATATTATTTTATACAATGCCCAATTCATACCTGTTGGCGAGGATCAGGTGCAGCATCTTGAATTCAGCCGTACCTTAGCCCGAAGATTTAATAATAAATTCGGCGAAACATTTGTTGAGCCGCAGGCGCTTTTAACCAAAACGCCACGCGTGATGAGCTTGCAGGATCCGTCAAGAAAGATGTCTAAATCCCAACCAGATGGTTGTTTATTCATTGACGACTCCCCAGAAGAAATTGAAAGAAAAGTTATGAGTGCTGTTACCGATTCTGGATCGGAAATTAAATACGATAAAGAAAATAAGGCTGGAATTTCCAATTTACTGGAAATCTACTCAAATTTAAGCGGACAGGAAATTGCGGCAATAGAACAAGAATTCAACGGTAAAAAATATTCCCAATTTAAAAAGTCATTGGCCAAATTAGTGAAAAAATACTTTGCGCCATTCCGCCGCAAGAAAGAAAAATTATTAACTAAACCAGAAAAATTAGAAAAAATTGCCCTAAAAGGAGCTAAAGAAGCTAACAAAATTGCTAATGAAAAAATTAGAGAAGTAAAATCAAAATTAGGACTTTTGTAACTTTATATTTCTTCAGCCACTAATACTATTCTTATCCCATCTAATTCTGCTTCCGATCCCGACTCGGATGTATTTGCCTTACCAAAAATAACCTTCTTAATATTAGAATCTTTTTGGAAATGATAATCATTCACAACTTCCCTTAGTTCGTCTGGCAGTTCTATTATTCTTAAAACAATTTTGTCGGTTGGCTCACAATTAGCTACTCGCCTTAAGCCCTGTATTAAACGAGATAGATCACGTAACATTCCCTCTTTTTTTAATTCTGGAGTAATTTTGATATCTAACTCAATTTCTTCCTTTATCGCAGGATCATATACAACTTCTTTAATGTTCACCTCATCCTTTAAGATATCCAACAAATCTTTTTGTAATTTGGATTTTGTAATTTGGATTTTCAAACTTGAGAGTGGTTGTCGCACTTTAATCCCCGCAGCCGCTCTTTTAGATAAAGCTTCGCTGGCAATTTTTCTAATTTCTACCATTTGATTAACTAATTCTTTATCGATTAATTTTTTATCTAATTCCGGCCAATCAACTAAATGGACGCTTTCGTTATTTTCTAATGATTTATATAACGCAT
>CAYIZY010000042.1:1569-3592 GCA_964368235.1 uncultured Candidatus Saccharibacteria bacterium | reverse complement strand
AGAAATTTTATAAAATTTGCTTTTCATAAAATTGACGGTAAAGAAATTTGCCAAATAAAAGTTTTACCAGCCAATAAACCTGCTTATACCAAATTTGAAAACGAGGAGTCTTTTTACGTCAGAACTGGAAATGCCACAAATTCACTGCAAGTCAGCCAAGTGGCGCCGTATATAAGAAGGCGCTGGAGAGACTTTGTTTAGTATGAAGTTAAAATTAATAAGCAGAGTAAACAGGCACTATATCAAAATATCCCCGCATCTATCATTGAGTTGCCCACTGCCTTTATACCAACAATATTTTCCTTTTGTTTACCGCGCAAAATTTCCATTGAAACACAAATATAATCCCCAAAATTCCTTTGGGCAAATACGCTGACATTATCGCAACCCGCAGAAGCGATCACGGGAATATTCAGGGTGCCTATTCGTTGATAGTAAGTTCTATTTTTAGTATTCATATTAATTTATTATATCAAATAACTCTACTCTTGCCAGGTGTTAATCCAGATAAGGTAATATCTCCAATCCGAACTCGAACCAATCTCTCAATCGTTAAATGGACCGTGTCAGCCATGCGGCGGATTTGATGATTACGCCCCTCGCGCAAGATTAGAGAAAAAGAATTTTTACCAAGACGCTTGGCTTTGGCCGGCAGAGTTTTTTTGCCATCCAGCATAATTCCTTCTTCTATTTTTCTTAAATGATTTGGCATTATCGGTTCGCGCGTAGTCACTTCGTATTCTTTTTCCACAGAATGATCCTCTCCAGTAATTTTTGCGGTGACCACACCATCGTTGGAAAGTAAAAGCAATCCTTCACTTTCTTTATCTAATCTGCCAACTGTATTTAATTCCGAAAATTGCGGAAAAACATCAAAAATACTTTTTCCCTCGGCGGGATTTTTGGAGCAAATAATTCCTCGGGGCTTATAAACAGCAACAGTAATTTTCTTGTCCTGAGCCGAGCCGAAGGATTTTAAAACTTCAATTTTATCTTTTTCCGGATCAATTTGAACTCCCATTTCTTTAACAACTTGGCCATTCAATAAAATTTTTCCTTGGCGAATATATTCTTCCGCCTCCCGTCGCGACATTATTCTTTTTTGTGACAAATATTTTTGAATTCTCATAATTTATTAATTTTAGTTATCCACATTTAATCTCACTTTGTGACGATCGTCAAATATGAAGACTAGTCTTTTTTAATAATTTGAATATATAAAAATAACGGAATTTCTTGGCGGGTGCGATTTTCTGCTTCGGCGTGAGGGCCTGGCTCACTGACGTGATCTGAAATCCATTCCTCTAAATTTGCGACTACGAATCCGGCGTTTTTGAAAAGTTTAAAATAATATTGAAGTGGGCGATGAAAGGTAATTGTTTTTTCTTGTGGATTATCACCTGGGTGCATTTGAATTTGGATTTTGCTTTCCGAAAGATAGCGATCTATTCGGCGATATTGGATTTTGCTCTTCTCATCCCACTCCCAAGAACTTTGTTTGGGTACGCGAAAAGCGGGATGGCTCATTACGATATGAAACTTGCCTCTGGTTTTCAAAACTCGTTTTGTTTCAGCTAAAACTCCTTTCACGTTTTCAATATTTTGGATTGCCATTATACAGGTAATTTGATCAATGCTCTGATCAGCAATATTAGAAAGATTATCGGCTGAAGAAACATTAAAATTAATTTTTGAGTTTGATTTTTTGGCAATTTCAATTAATTTCGGCGCCGAATCAATCCCAATTACATCAGCTTCGGCTTTAGCGAAAGCGGCGCTGAAAAATCCATTTCCACAGGCCAAATCCAAAATCTTTTCACCTGACTTGATGGTCATTAAGCGCAATAAATTCGGTTTAATAACCCTTTCCTGATATGAATTAGGGTTGGTTAGTAAATCATTATACCATTCTGCTTGTTTGTCCCAGAAAGTATTTTGTGCCATTTGTATACTATATAATAACATTTACTAAAAATTTTGACAAATCATTACCTCTACTGTTATAATACACATTCCAATGAAT
>CAYIZY010000042.1:0-1469 GCA_964368235.1 uncultured Candidatus Saccharibacteria bacterium | reverse complement strand
ATGAATCAAATTCGTAATGTCGCCATAATCGCCCACGTTGACCACGGCAAGACCACATTAGTGGATGCTTTGCTGCGCCAATCTAAAACTAAATTAAATAAAGAAGAATCTGCCGCTGATTGTATCATGGACAGCAACGAACTAGAGCGCGAAAGAGGAATTACTATTTTTTCTAAAAACGCATCCGTGCAATGGGGCGACACAAAAATAAATATTATTGATACTCCTGGCCATGCTGATTTCGGAGGCGAAGTGGAACGCGTTTTGAAAATGGCTGATGGGTGTTTGCTTTTAGTTGACGCCAAAGAAGGCCCAATGCCTCAAACCCGCTTTGTTTTGAAAAAAGCCCTTGAGACTAATCATAAAGTTGTGGTTGTTATAAATAAAATTGATAAAGCCGATGCTCGCCCAGCTTATGCCTTAGATAAAGTTTTTGATTTGTTTGTAGAGTTGGGTGCCCATGACCAAGCACTAAACTTCCCCGTAATTTATGCCGCCGCCCGCGATGGGAAAGCCGGACTTACTCCTGATCTAAATTCCATGCAAGACATTACATCAATTTTCGATGCCATCGTTAAACACATCCCCGCTCCTACCGGCGATCCCCAAAAACCTTTCCAATTTCTAGCAACAATGATCAATACTGACAGCTTCAAGGGTAGAATTGCCACTGGGCGTATATATAATGGAAAGATCTCTGCCGGACAGGAGGTAATGCATATCAACGCCGCAGGACAGATGAAAAAATACCGTCCAACCTCTTTAATAGCTTTTATTGGTTTAGGAAGACAGGACATAAAAGAAGCATTCGCTGGCGATATCATCGCTATTTCTGGTATTCCGGATATTTCCATTGGAGAAACTTTAGCTTCTGTAGAAAATCCAATGGTCCTTCCCCTACTTACAATTGAAGAGCCGACAGTAAAAATGACTTTTAGCGTCAATGATTCACCTTTCGCTGGCAAAGAAGGGCAGTTTTGCACTTCGCGACAAATCCGCGAAAGACTTTTTAAAGAATTGGAAACGGATATGGCTTTGAAAGTGGAAGAAATTAGCGGTACTTGGATCGTTTCTGGGCGAGGCGAGCTTCACCTGGCAATTTTAATTGAACGTTTGCGTCGCGAAGGATATGAATTTCAAGTTTCACGTCCGCAGGTTATTCCTAAAGAAATTAACGGCAGAAAACTCGTGCCGTATGAAAAAATTTTTATAGAAGTGCCGGAAACTTATTCTGGAACTGTCATTCAAATTTTGGGAAGCCTCCACGGCGAACTATCAGACATGAAAGTGGAAAATGGCGCCGCCTTTTTAGAATTTTCTGTTCCGACGCAAGGGCTTTTTGGCTTCCGAAATATATTTTTAACAAACACAAAAGGCACTGGAATAATGAACAGCGCTTTTGATAAATATGAAACCGACCCGGGCGACTGGAATGAAAAAGAACAGGGCTCTTTAGTGGCTCACGAAAC
>CAYIZY010000041.1:0-3614 GCA_964368235.1 uncultured Candidatus Saccharibacteria bacterium | reverse complement strand
ACTCGTCCCATCACCTGGCCAATAAAAAGCCAAAAAGTATTTTTTAATACTGTTTGTTTTAAGTCCCGATTTTTTAAAAGTAAACTAACTATTTTTTTCATAAATGAGGCGGATTGTTTTAATCATAACACTCAAGTCCAACCAAAAAGAATAATTTTTTAGGTAGTAAATATCGTATTGTAATTTTTGATAAGCGTCCTCAATTGACGAACCGTAGCGATAATGTAGTTGGGCCCAACCGGTTAATCCCGGGCGGACTAGATGTCTTAGATCGTAATAAGGAACATTTTTTTTTAGTTCTTGGACAAATTCTGGACGTTCTGGTCGCGGCCCAACAAACGAAAGATCTCCCTTGATGATATTTATTAATTGGGGAATTTCATCGAGGTGTGTCCAGCGCAAAAACTTTCCCAAAGCAGTGATGCGTGGATCGTCTTCGGACGACCATTGCGGCCCATTTTTTTCTGCGTCTTCTCTCATGCTGCGGAATTTGTAAATAGTGAATTTTTTTTCATTTCGACCAATGCGAGTTTGTTTGTAGACAAGCGGGCCTCGCGATGTCGATTTTATTAAAAGAGAAATTACTAGTGCCGGAACAATAAATGCGGCAAACAAAACAACAGCCATTAAAATTTCCATAGGTCTTTTTAGTGGGTCATAAATTTTGTTTTTTCTGGTTAAGTTTTCTATAAACCACACCTCTTCCAATTCTGCCAATGGCACTTTTAAAAAAATGGAACTGTAAAATGTTGTCAGATCCATTACTTCAATTCCTCTTATCAAATCCTGATAAATTCTTTTTGCCGCATCGGAATCTTTTTTAATGTGTGTTGGCACGACAATTAAATTTACTTCATCGTCCATCGAATATTTTAACTGATAACCAAGTTGTGGATTGTGGTTGATGTGAGAAATTATTTCTTGGGCTACTGGGCTTTCACCAATAATCAGAACTTTATATTCTTGTTCGCCGGTCATTAAAATACGATTGAAAAATCTTCGCCAGATAAAACCAGCCACCCCAAAGATAAAACTCAAAATAAGAAGATTTGTTTTAGGCGTGAACCCTGGCGTGAAGGGTAGGAAATAAAACACTCCAATTGCCAAGCCAAAATTTATCAAAGTGACCACTCCCCATTTTTTATTGAACTCAAAATTGTTTTTAAGTTTACGGATACTGTATAAATCGTTGATATAAAATACTACTAACCAGATCAAAAAAACCAGACTAAAAGAGTTTAGGTGTTCTTGTTGTAATTGAAGATTTGGCAGCTGTTGATAACGTATCGTTAGCGTGATTACTAGAGATGCGTAAAATACGCCCAAATCACCGATTATTAGCAGTATTTGCCTTAATTTACCCGTATACATATTGACTTTTTACTCGATATAGATTATACTACAAATAGTTTAGTTTTAGAAGCCCTTTAGGGCAGACAAACCTAACTTAAAGGGCGTTATCAAAAATCAATATATTATAAAGAAAGATGGAATTTAATCGAAATGGTGGTGGTGGTCAAGGATTTGACCGACCAAAGTTTCAAGGCAACTGGAAATGTTCCAAGTGCCAGGGTCCTATCACGGAACTTCCGTTCCAACCAGATGAGGGCCGCTTGGATCAATTGCTTTGCCGCGATTGCCACAGACAGAGAATGCAAACCCGCCGTGGAGGTGGATTTGGAATGAGATAAGCTCATCTCTGATTAAACAAAATGTCCGCGCTTGTCGCGGACATTTTGTTTTGTTAAAATATTTAACATGACAACCACAGCAAAAAAAATAATTATCTACTCAACCCCAACCTGTGTTTATTGCAAAATGGCTAAAGCTTTTTTTCAAGAAAAAAATATTGCCTATGAAGAACACGATGTGGCAGCCGATGAGGTGGCTCGAAAAGAAATGATGGATAAGTCTCATCAGCTTGGTGTGCCGGTAATTGATATTGATGGCGAGATTTTTGTCGGCTTTGACCGCGACGCTTTAGCGAGGGCGTTGGGTCTTTAAACCTATGTACGATCTTGTAATCGTGGGTGGCGGTCCTGCTGGTGTTGGTGCTGCGGTCTATGCTGCTCGTAAAAAATTAAAAACTTTATTGGTTACTGATGGCTGGGGTGGCCAATCGGTTGTTTCGGCTGATATACAAAATTGGATTGGCACCAAATCTATTTCTGGTTTGGATTTCGCCAAAAATTTTGAAGATCATGTTCGTTCTTACAGTTCCGATGTAGAAGTTTGGGATACTGATTTGGTAACGAAGATTGATAAAAAAGATAACGGTTTTTTTCTGACCACTAAATCTGGAAAGACTTTAGAGTCAAAAACAATTTTAGTGACTTCGGGTAGCCGCCGCCGCCGATTGGGGATTCCCGGTGAAGATAAATTTGATGGTAAAGGCGTGGCTTGGTGTTCAACCTGCGACGCGCCGCTTTTTAAAGACGTGGAAGTGGCAGTAGTTGGTGGTGGCAATGCTGGCTTGGAAACAGTTTTAGATTTAAATCCTTATGCGAAGAAGATTTATTTATTGCATCGAGGGTCTGAATTAAAAGGCGATCCATTGACGCAAGAAAAAATTTCTAAAATGGAAAAAGTGCAAATTATTTTAAATGCTCAAATTCAGGAAATTATGGGAGATAATTTTGTTTCCGGTCTAAAACATAATGATAAAATTTTATCGGTTCAGGGAATTTTTATCGAAATCGGTTCTGTTCCCAATACGGAATTTTTAGGTGGTTTGGCTAATTTGAATGAAAGAAAAGAGATTATTGTTGACCACAAAACACAACAAAGCTCCCTAGAAGGAATTTGGGCGGCAGGGGATGTCAGCGACGTTTTGTATAAACAAAATAATATCTCTGTTGGTGATGCAGTGAAGGCGGTCTTAAATATTTATAACTACTTGCATAAAAAGGATCATATCTGATATAAAGTAAGGAGAAAGGAGTTTGATAAATGATCAAAACAAGGGATTTGAGTTTGAGGCGGATTAGTGTCGGCGAGTATAAACACGGCTATGCCAAAGTGGCCGCTGATTTTGTAGATCCGGTTTCTCATCCAGATATTTCTGAAAGATTAATCCATAAGCGTTATTCAATTTCTCATTGCATAACCCGGGCGGCTGAATTTAATGATCAGCTTGTCGGCTTAATTATTTGGCAAATAATTCCCCGAAAATCAGAATTAGAAATTTTAAATTTAGCTTATTATCCGAACAGAGCTGAAGAGATTGTTAGAATTTTTATCAAAGAAATCAAAAGGCGTCGATCAAATCTTTGGTCGCGTATTGTTTTAAGAGTTCGTGAAAAAGATTTAGATAGCCAGTTGCTATTTAATGACGAAATAAATGGCTTTCGCGCCGTCAATCATTCTCCAATTATTGCTGATTACTACGGAGAAGGTCAAAATGCCATTGAAATGGAAATTCTTTCTGAATCGCCAATTTATCCCGAACTACCGGCCCGCGCATAACTTGCAGGCTGGTTTTATTTTTACATCTCACTACGTGACGATCGTCATGAAAAAAAGATTAGATGTTGATAACTATTTAATGTCTCCAAATGATTTGATTTCGAATATGTGAATGTAATCTAAAATAGATAAGTCTTTTAAATAAGTAA
>CAYIZY010000040.1:2766-3893 GCA_964368235.1 uncultured Candidatus Saccharibacteria bacterium | reverse complement strand
CCTCCGCCAATAAAAAACCCATCAAGTTTGACTTGGCGGGTTTTATCCTTGGCTATCACTCAACTCATCAATAATTCTTGGTCCCGATCCGTGTTCTATTAAAGGCAAGCCGCTGGATAGTCTGCGGACTATTTCTTCTATTGGATATTTATCAATAGCGTTATTCGCATCAATTAATAATTTTGCTGGTACATCGGTTATAAATGAGACGGTTGTTTCATAACTATAACCAAGCAAGGGAAATAATTTTTTAAACATCATTAATGCTATTCGAGAATTTCCAAAAACTCCTATCATTGCTACGCCTGCCGGCGTTACTTTTAAATTTCCATTGTCTTCATGAAAAAACATCCAGTCCCTATTTTTAAAATCAATTGATTTTACAAGTATAAAAGGTCCGCCCATTAACCCAACCGAAAGAAGTTTGGCTAATCTCATTTCATCTGTGTTTTTCAAGGTTCATCTCCTTAGAAGAGGGGATAGCTTTCTACTATTTTGTCTATCAACCCAAGTTTTAGAGCCCTCTCGGCAAGTAAATAAGTTCCTTTATTTTCTCCTTCTGACATAAGTTGATCCACCATTGTGGGTGTCAATCGAGGCCTTCCTGTTAAAATATTTATAATTTTATTTCTTATTAATTTCAATTCCTTCATTTTTGCTTTTAACATATCTTTTGCGTCCTTATCTAAAATAATTGTCCCGCTTTTCCAATTTAGTTCGTGAATATAAAAATTGCTGTGTGGAGTGGCTAATCTAGTTGTGCAGGCTTGCAATAAAATAATAGCCATTGATTTACAATCTCCAACAACCAACCCTGTTACCGGCGCAGCAGAGAGTTTGACCAAGTCATAGATTGACATTGCCGCCTGAACCATACCGCCATCGCTATCTATTAATAATTTGATTTCTTCTTTGGATTGTGTATTAAACAACATTAACCAAAATTTTACTGCCGCTGCCATTTCATCATCTATATCTCCATCAAGTAAAATAATTCTTTTTTCGGCTAAACCTTGATCAAGTTCTTCTCTGCTCATTTTTACTTCCTTTACATCGAGCCGAGTCGAAGGGTTTCAAAGTACATTTTAAGTATAGTCTTTTCTCTTAAATAGACGAATTTGACAAAA
>CAYIZY010000040.1:0-2666 GCA_964368235.1 uncultured Candidatus Saccharibacteria bacterium | reverse complement strand
ATGAAAGCAATAATCTTAGCCGCGGGGAATGGCATAAGAATGCGCCCCTTAACAGATGTTTTGCCAAAACCACTTTTGAATGTGGGCAAATTGACATTGCTTGATCATTTGGTTTTAAAATTACCAGTTGAAATTGATGAGTTGGTTATTGTTGTGCGTCACTTGGGCCACAAAATAAAAAATTATTGTGGGCCAGAATTTCACGGCCGGAAAGTTACTTATGTGGACCAACCAAAAGATTTACACGGAACTTTCGCCGCGCTAAAAATTTGTGAAAAACTTTTGAAAAAAGGGGAGAGATTTTTCGTGCTTTATGCTGACGACTTGATGTCGCCAAAATCCATAAAAGAATGTTTAAAGCATAAATACGCAATTGTCGCTTCGGAAGTTTCCAATCCGACCAGTTTCGGCGTTTTAGAATTAAATACAGATGGCACATTGGCGGCTATTTTAGAGAAACCGGAAAAATCCCCAACAAATTTAGTTTTAACAAACATTTTATTGCTTGACACAAAAATTTTAAAATTTAATCCGCCGATTAACACCAATGGCGAGCAATATTTAACTCACGCAGTTTGTGATTTGGCAAAGGAAGAAAAAATTAATGTGGTGAAAACTGATAAGTGGCTTCCTGTTGGGTATCCGGAAGACCTAAAAATTGCAAAGCAATTTTTAAAGTAACAAAATCCTAAATCCTAATTTCTAATAAATATCTAATGTTTTGAAATTTCTAATTTTAAATATTTTGAATTTTATTAGATATTAGAGCTTAGGATTTAGAAATTATAATTTATAATATTAAGATAAAGTAATGATATACTTCTAATATGACCGTAGCTTTAATATTTCAACTCATAGTCTTAATCTTCTCAATCATGATTCATGAAATTGCCCATGGGGCGATGGCTTTGCGTTTGGGAGATGATACGGCGCAGAGATTAGGGCGACTTACTTTAAATCCGTTGAAGCATATTGACCCAGTTGGCTCAATAATTTTGCCGGCGATACTTTTACTTTTTCAAAGCCCATTTTTAATTGGCTGGGCAAAGCCGGTGCCATATGATCCGAGCCGATTGCGTGACCCTCGTACCGGCGCCGCTTTGATTGCTTTGGCCGGGCCAGCTAGTAATATTGTAATCGCAATATTTTTTGGGTTGCTTTTGCGCTTGGCAATTTTGCCAGAAGCCGCCGCTACTTTAGTGGCTTTAATTGTTTACTTAAATTTACTGCTTGCGATTTTTAATTTAATACCAATTCCTCCACTAGATGGCTCAAAATTATTTTTTTATTTCTTGCCACAGGATTATCGCTTGCAGGCCACTTTAGAAACCTACGGCCCTTTTTTACTTTTGGTTTTTATTTTGTGGGGTTTTAATTGGCTTTTCCCAATTATCCAATTTCTTTTTCAGTTGATTGTTGGCTCAACTGTTTTTTAAAAATTAAAACACCCGTTCGGCGGGTGTTGATTAGCTCAATAATTATTATTGAGTCACCTCTAGTATTTGATTTTTTGCGGCGATTAGTTTATCAAATCTTTCCTTAGTTATTTCTTGGAACACATTTTTGTCACCATAATAACGAACTATGAAATATTCTTTTGGACTAGACCTAAAGAGGCAATAGATCGGATCTAATGATTTAGGATGATTTTCGGATACTCGACTTAAGTAATAATTTTCTCTACCGATTAGTAAGATAGAATCTTTTAAAGAATAAACATGATCGGTTATTAAAATATCTTCTGCAAAAGGAAATTGGAATATATTATCTCCAGATACTTCGTTTTTTGAATTGCCGATCAAAGCCAATATAATTGGTAGAAGTAAAAAAACAAGTAAAAAGCAAATTCTATTAGCTATATTGTCAGTTATGTTCGCTTCTCCTAAAACTGTAAAACCAATCACTACTATAATTAGTGTAATAAAAATCGTTGATATTATTTGCGTCGCGCTTCTATTTTGCCTGATTTTCATCCTGCACCCCCATGTTTGATTGTTTGAGAACTGCTAGTATTATATATCTTTTTTCTCAAATATAAAAGGCCCGAAGGCCTTAGTACTTACTTAGAAATCCATCAATATTTTCTTGGGAAGATCTTAATTCTTTATATTCTTCATCGGATATTTTTAATGAATTTCCATTAACCATCATAAACATTCCCTCCGCTGGCGGCGGATTTCTAATTTCAAAAGATATTAGTTTACTTTCACTAGACGTTTTATCGCGTGGCCAAATTTCAAATATACTGGCGATGTATCTGCTATTATCAGCTCCCCAACTTTCATACCAAGTAAATTGATTATTAATTTTATAAATTGTTTTACTTTTTAACACTGTTTCTGCGTCGGGGATTTCGATTTTATTTGATAGGCAAAAATTAAATGCAATTACTATGATAAAAATCATTGTTTCTAAGAATGATAAAAACATAAATAAAGAATTTTTATCTCCAACTTTAAATTCAACGGATCTCAAAATAAAACAAAGACAAATCAAAGACAAAACACAAAAAACTATTGCCATAACTTTAGAGTACATATCTTTTGGTTGTGAAACCGTCATCTAAAATCTCCTTATTGAGTTTTGAAGTTTCCGATAAGATTATATACTTTTGCACAAGTTCACAAACATATGAGACTTTTCGGCAAAACGAAAAGTCATGAAAA
>CAYIZY010000039.1:0-4233 GCA_964368235.1 uncultured Candidatus Saccharibacteria bacterium | reverse complement strand
CACTTCTATAGACACTTTTGTGCCAATGCTAACAACCGGGGATGGATTTTGCGTGATTTTATTAATTTCTTGCATTTTTCTGCCAAAAGTATCTCTTTTTTACGAATTTATGTGATAGAATAAACATGGTATTCTATGATTCTTGAGATTTTTATATGGGTAACGGCGTTTTTTTTGATTATCTTTTTTGGAGGTGCTTTATTCGGAGCTACATGGATACCGACGAAAAAAAAGGAATTTGAGAGAATAGCAAGGCTAGTTCAATTAAATCCAGGGATGATTTTTTACGATCTAGGTAGCGGTGATGCAAAATTATTATTCTATCTTGCCCAAAAATATAATGTAATCTGTGTTGGCATAGAAATATCACCTATATTATATTTATACTCAAAGTTTAAATCTCTTTTTTCTAATAATGTAAGAATTAAATATGGTAACTTCCTAAAATATGATCTATCTAATGCTGATGTAATCTATGCGTTTTTACTTCCTAGTTTTTATCCCAAATTGGAACGAAAAATAAGGGATAATATCAACAAAGAATCTACCTTAATTTTATTATCAACTTGGCCATTCGAAAATAAAAAACAATTTAAGATAGATGAAAAAAAGGGGGAAACTGTGTACTATTTGTATAAAAAGGCCGACCTTTAATGAGATCGGCTAAGCGTTTCATTAAACAATAACCAGGGTTATTCTTTTACCTTCTTACCGCCCTCGTAACCATCTTCATATCCCTTCTTCCAGTCCTCTTCCGATTTTGTAGAGGGGAAGACATCTACGAGATTCATTGGCCAACCTCGTTGAGATGGTCGATCATTCACGGCATCTTTTAGTCCCTGATCGTGTCCTTTTTTGTAATCGCTATTGGGATTACTCATTAGTTTCACCTCCTTTCTGTAGATTATTTGATTGTCAAAGCAAGAAGTTAAACTTTTCGCTACTACCCTTAATTTATCCTATCGTAATTTGTTGTCAATGCTTGACAAAAGATTATGGCTAAGATAAGCTGGGAATAGTAATGGAAGAACCTTTTCTTCTAGTTGACAACTAAATAACCCTAGAAAGGGGAAGGTAAGAAATGAAAATCTGCATGATTGGAAAATTCCCTCCGATTCAGGGAGGAGTCAGCACTCAAACGTATCAAGCTGCTCACGAATTATCAAGACGTGGTCATAAGGTTAATATTGTTACTAACGCTGACGAGGTTGAGATTGGTTTCAGACAATATTTTAGGAAAGAAGATTATGCTAAGCGAGGAAACGAATTAATTAAGGTTCATTCAACATCAAGCCTTAACAATAAACGATTTGTGCCTTACGCCAATCCTTATACTTCTAAGCTTTTCGGACTTGCAACATCGGTAATTGAAGAGTTTGGTTGCGATATAGTCATTGGTTGGTACCTAGAGCCATATGGTTTTGTTGCAGGATTAGTCGGTTTAATGACGAACACCCCTGTAATTATTAGACACGCGGGAAGCGATATTGGAAGACTTGGACAACACAGAGATTTAAAGCATGCCTACAGGGTAGTATTAAATAGGGCAAATACAATTGTGACTAATTCAAACTTAGTTGACTATTTAGTATTGATGGGTGCTCGACGCGAAGTAATCGAACTTGGAAGAATATCTAAACTTACCCCGGAATTTCGTAAGAAAACCAACTCGCTTAATGTTCAAGAGTTTAATGCTGTTACTCCTGAATGGATTAGAGGATGTATTGATGACAAAAAAGTCGCTGATGATCTTGCGGCAATAAACTTAAAGCCCTGGAAAGATCATCCGGTTATCGGTATTTACGGAAAAGTAGGAAATGTAAAGGGTAATTATGATCTCGTAAAGGCGCTTGAGATTTTGACAAGATCTGGAGTTCAGTTTAATTTTATCCAAATTCCCTGCGGCACAGCGGCATCGCTTAAAGATTACTTTATCTCGCTCTTAAGGAACGAAGCCCTTCTATCTAGCACCTGGATTATCCCGCCACTACCGCCATGGAGAGTACCAGAGTTCCTGAGTTTGTGTAACATAACTTGCTTTCTTGAAAGGACATTCCCGATCACATTTCATGCTCCACAGGTTCCTAGGGAAATACTGGCAAGTGGATCTTGCTTGGTCGTTTCTGAAGAAATAACCGAAAAGTCAGTATTGAAAGAAAATCTTATTGATGGGAAAAACTGTGTTATTGTCCCAGATCCAAGAGATACGAAATCTCTTGTTTCAACACTTGAAAAATTAATAAGCTCACCGGGATTAAGGCGTGACTTGGGAACGCACGGAAAGTACCTATCTCAAGCATTTGAACAAGAATTGCCAGATAATTATTTTGCAGATATTGTTGAATCTTGCAAATAATAAAGGCGGTAGAATGAATTTCTACCGTCTTTTCTCTTTGCATTATTAGTGTTCCAATAAATTATATTTAAGGTAAGCTTAAATTATATTATGCGTTTTACAGAAGAGAAGCTAAATATTAAGAGGATTACTTATAATAGCGGCGGGAGACAATTAGAAGGATTAATTTTTAAACCAAAAAAAGCATGGAAATTACCCGGTGTTGTTTTTATTCATGGACACCAAAGCAGTGCCTGGCACAGTTCCTTGTTTGGATACTTTCTTGCATCCAACGGTTTTACAGCATTTTTACCGTCGCAAATGGGTTATGCCTTTTCAAAAGGCATACCGGATTTTTGCGGACCAAAAACAATAAAAGGAGTTATTGATGGAGTAAAGATTTTTTTAAAACAAAGTTTTGTAAATTCAGAAAGAATAGGCATTTGGGGCATTTCGAGGGGTGCTAACGTTGCGGCGTCCATCGCAGTTAGAAAGCCGTCTCTTTTTAAAGCCGCTGTATTTCAGTCCGGCGCCTACGAAATGAAACTAAATTTTGAAGCGACTAAACTTGTAGGAGTAAAAGAAAATATAATAAAAGAAGCAGGGATTTCTAAAAAAGCGTTTATGGAAAGATCACCTATCTATAAAATGGATAGAATCTTTTGCCCGGTGCTTATTCTGCACGGAGAAAAAGATGAAAACATTTCAATTAACCAAGCAAAAATGCTTGATAAAAAACTGACTGAATTGAATAAACCCCACAAGAAAATTATTTTACCTAATGCTGGTCATTTTCTCCCCAAAGAAATGAGAAATTTTTATGTATTACCCTTTTTTAAAAAATATCTAAAAGACTGACTTGGATAGTTTTTGATTTTTAAGCATATTCAGGAATAAATTGTAATTTTTATAAAAAGAAAAACGATACCGCAAAGCGATATCGTTGGCTATATTGACCCTAAGGATACTTATCCATTTCCACAACCACTGGAACATCCTGAGCAACCACTTCCGGAACCACAACCACAAGAAGATCCGCAACTATTACAATCTGTGGTTAGCCCTTTTCTAATTCTAGGCCACAAATGGATCGGCGCTGACTCCCCAAAAACTTCTTCATAATCGCTCAGGAAACGAAAATAGTTATTTTTGCCTTCTGGATCGGACCGCTTATGAAGAGGCGTCGGCTCATGGTGAATAAAATGACCAGCTACTTTTTGACAAAATCTCTCGTAAAAGTGTGTGAAAATAATGAACGTATGCCAAAGGTTATCAACCGGGCCCTTCATTCCGTAACGAACTTCGGGATTAAGAGCAACTAGCGCCAAGTAACGCTTCAGTTCTCGTTCGTGCTCTTTGGCGGCATCCATGGAAATATTTTCATCTTGAACATAACGCTCAAGCACCTCATCAAGTGGGAAGGCCATAACCTTCTCGATAGTGTCAAATCGCGTGGCAACCATACCCATCATTGTTCTCATTTCTTTTACCTCCTTAGGTAGTATTTAGTTGTCAACCAGGAAGACTGACTTCCTGTTACTACTTTCAGTTTAGATACCTAGTAATTGTTGTCAATACTTGACAAAAATAAGTCTTTAGATTAAGATGGATTAAGTGATTCCTTGGCGCCTCTGTCCGTATACGACAACAGTTTAGTCATAAAAATACAATAAATAGTGGTTTATGGCCGCATCAACTAATAAATTACTCGTAAAACAATTAATTGACTTTGGCTTAAGCGAAAAAGAAGCGCAAGTTTATCTTGCGACTCTTGAATTGGAAGTGGCAACGGTAAATGAAATCGCCAAAAAGGCCGACGTCAAAAGAAGCTCTACTTACGTTGTACTTGAATCATTAAAGAAAAAAGGCCTCGTCGGCATTTCCGACGATAAAAAAGT
>CAYIZY010000038.1:0-4308 GCA_964368235.1 uncultured Candidatus Saccharibacteria bacterium | reverse complement strand
ACTGGCGCCGAATATATTTCGGAAGATATTGGCAAGAAATTCGATTCAGTTGAAATTGAATCTTTGGGTCAAGCCAGTCGTGTAATTTCTAATAAAGACAATACAACAATTGTGGGTGGAAAGGGCGACAAAATAAAAATTGCCGAGCGGGTAAATCAGATTAAAGCCCAAATTCAGCAAACTGACTCTGATTTTGATAAGGAAAAGTTACAAGAACGATTGGGTAAATTATCCGGTGGAGTAGCCGTCATTAAGGTTGGCGCCGCTACTGAAGTAGAGCAAAAAGAAAAACAGCATCGCATTGAAGATGCCGTGGCAGCAACCAAGGCGGCCATTGAAGAAGGTATTGTGCCGGGAGGTGGTGTCGCATTAGTGCGCGCTTCCCAATCTGTAGAATTAGAGTTAAAAAAACAATTAAATGACCAGCCATCAGAAATGCTTGGCGCAAAAATTATTCTACAAGGCTTGATGGAGCCATTAAAGCAAATTGCCCAAAATGCCGGTAGTAATGGAGACGTTGTTCTTAATACAGTTTTAAATGGTAAAGATGATTATGGTTTTAATGCTGCCACTGGTAATTATGAAAATTTATTGGCGGCTGGCGTTATTGACCCGACAAAAGTTACCCGCACCGCTTTGCAAAATGCAATTTCCGTCGCTTCATTACTCTTAATTACTGAAGCGGTAGTTTCGGAAATTCCAAAGAAAGATGATAAAAAATCTATGCCCGGAATGCCAAGCGGGATGGACGGAGAGTATTAATTTCAGGTCTTGCTAGGATCTGCATTTTTAATTACAATATTGCCAGGACTTTGACTTTCACATAGGAGAAAAGAGATGGAAAATCATCAAGAAGAAGTTTTGCCGGAAAGAATAGTAGAAGAAAAAAACGAAACACTGCGTCCTATAAGTTCAGGCGCTGAAAAATGGCTGTATAGAAAAATAAAATGCCTGGATCATGGTTTTGTTATTTTGAAAGATTATATGGGAAATGACGAATCAATTATTCAAGCTGCCCGAGTGTCTTATGGAAAGGGTACAAAAAAAGTAAGTGAAGATACTGGATTAATAAGATATCTTCGTCGTCATTTGCACACGACACCTTCTGAAATGGTGGAATTTAAATTTCATTGCAAGATGCCGATTTTTGTGGCGCGACAATGGATTCGTCATCGAACAGCAAGTGTCAATGAATACTCCGGCCGTTATTCAGAAATGAAAAACGAGTTTTATTTGCCCGATCAAGAAGTTTTACGTGGACAATCCCAAACCAATAAACAGGGTCGGGGAGACGATCTTACTCCCGCAGGCAAAGATAGGGCAATAAAATTGTGGAATGATGGATATGACAGGGCTTTCGCCACTTATGAAGAACTTTTGGGCGACGAAATTGGTTTAGCCAAAGAATTGGCAAGAATCGGCTTGCCACTATCTACTTATACCGAATGGTACTGGAAAATTGATCTTCATAATTTAATGCACTTTTTGGCCTTGAGATTGGATTCTCATGCCCAACACGAAATTCAAGTTTTTGGTCAGGCGATGGCTAGAATTATTAAGGATGCGGTGCCAATCTCTTATAAAGCGTTCGAAGATTATACACTAACGGCAATGAGACTTTCTGGACCAGAGATTAAATTTATACGAATGCTTACTGCAGACTCAAATATGAATAGAGAAGGAGTAGAAAAAAATATTTTGGAAAGATTAGGAAATAAAAGAGAAGCAGAAGAATTTTTAAGTAAACTGGAAAAACTAGGATTTTTTCAAGATTAATACGAGGCGGCTGAAAAGCCGCTTTTAAATTTTAAATAAGTGAGAAGCGTTTTTGTAAAATAATTTTTCTTCTCCTTCCGGGTTTAGCTTTAAAGATTTTGCAAATTCAATGTAATTTTTCATTGGGGCGATTGGCCAGTCCGTACCGTAAAGCAATTTATCTTCCCCGACATAAGCAATTAATTCTTGTACTCTCTTTCGGATTAAATCTGCGTATGGAGCATCTGGTTCCCCGACAAAAAATCCAGAAATATCCCCATAGACATTAGGATTTTTATATAATATTTCTGAGCAATCAATCAGCCAAGGATTTCCGAGGTGAGCAATTACTATTTTTAGGTCTGGGAAATCCGTTGCCACGTCATCAATGTGGATTGGATGGGCATATTTTACCTTAGGATTTTTTATGTAACCAGCAAGAGTGTCTCCGGAGTGGAAAATAACCGGAATATTGTATTTTAAGCATAAATTATAAATAGGAACGCATTTTTCGTCGTGTGGATAAAAATGTTGGTAGCCAGGATAAAGCTTCATGCCAACGATTTTTCCATTTTTGATTAATTGGTCTAATTCTTCTAACTCACTATTGGTATATTTAAAAACATCAATACTCCCGACAACATTTATATTTTTTGTATCAGAAATTATTTTTAATAAACTTTTTGTTGGAATATTAAAATCATCACGAACCAAACCAGCTAGAATAATTGCTTTATCTATTTTATTTTCTGCCATTTCCTCGATTAAAAATTCCAAGTTTTTTTCGTAGCTTTCAGAGAATTTAGTATTTTTTAGTTTTCCCAGATGAACATGAGAATCAATAATCATTCTTTAAATTTATCATTTTTTATGTTATTTTAATATAACTGCTTTTTGAAAAGGAGAAATAGGAATGGACAGAAAAAAAGGAAGAAATTACGAAGATTATTTAAATACTAATCCATTGCTTGAAATTCTTTTATTGTTTGGTGTTGCCTTGCCCTGTATATTTTATTTAAGAGTTCTAATTTTTCTTAGAAAGACTTTTGCTTTATGGCCCATTGGTATTAATGAAGATAATAGAATACTTCTGCGGCGATTGAAAGATGCTCATAAAGAATTTTTAGAAATTTATAATATTAAAGTTGATGACGATAATGATAGAGTATCAAAGGCCTGGTCTAAAAGTAGTGAATTAGAAGAATTGTGCATTAAAAGAGGAATAGCCGAATGGCGTGTTGCAGCAATAGTTTCAGAATTTTAAAAGAGCTTCTTTAGTGAGGCTCTTTTTAAATCTGGAAAATCTATTTTTAATTGCTAATTTATCTCAAATACTTTATTATTTCAGTATGGAAATAAACTATATTATATATATTGTTTTAGGAGTTTTGGCGCTCTGGGTCGTTTTTGTTTATAACACTTTTATCCGACTTCATTATCGTGTCAAAGAGGCGCTTGCCGACATTGATGTCCAGTTGAAACGTCGCTACGATCTCATCCCTAATTTAATAGAAACAGTAAAAGGTTATATGGCTCATGAGAGGGATGTTTTGGAGAATGTCACTCAAGCCAGAGCCCATGTTGTTACCGGCCAAGATCCATTAGCGCGCGCTGAATCAGAAAACGTTTTGTCTGCGACATTAAAAACTTTATTTGCTGTTTCAGAAAATTATCCAGACCTAAAAGCTAACGCCAACTTTTTAGATTTACAACGCGAATTGGCCGATACTGAAAATAAAATCCAAGCTGCTCGCCGATTTTATAATACAAATGTTTTGGAACTGAACACTAAAACAGAATCCTTCCCAAGTAACGTCATCGCCAAAATTTTCGGTTTTAATAAAGAAAAATTTTTTGAAATAGACAGCGCAGTGGAAAGGGAAGTAGTAAGGGTTAAGTTTTAAGGTTTATGAATCTTTATAATCATCGCGAAGCCAATATTAGAAAAACTTGGTTTCTTTTCACAATTTTTTTTATTATAATCATTGGCCTTGGTTATTTTTTGTCCAAATACTTTAACAGTCAAGAAATTTTAATTGTGGCGGTTTTGTTTAGTGTAATGATGAGCTTAATCAGTTATTGGTTTTCTGGCAAGATAGTTTTAAGAATGGCTGGAGCCCAACCAGTTACAAGGGAAAATGCCCGAGAGCTTTATAATATTGTGGAAAATTTATCAATTACCGCTGGATTGCCCGTGCCGAAAATTTATTTGATTAATGATCCGTCTCCCAACGCTTTTGCGACAGGGCGAAATCCAAAACATGCTGTTGTGGCTGTTACGACTGGATTATTGGAACGGCTTGATCGATCGGAATTGGAAGGTGTGATTGCCCATGAGCTTTCCCATATTGGCAATTGGGATATATTGCTTTCAACTGTTGTGGTTATTTTAGTGGGATTTGTCGCGCTTGCTTCGGATTTATTTATAAGATCATTATTTTTTCGTAATAGAGACAACGATCAAGGGAGTAATGGCTTAATATTAATTGTCGGGTTGATTTTAATGATTCTCGCGCCTATTGCCGCCACTCTTATTCAATTGGCTATATCTCG
>CAYIZY010000037.1:0-4329 GCA_964368235.1 uncultured Candidatus Saccharibacteria bacterium | reverse complement strand
TCGTGTTGAAAAGCCAAGATACGAGCTACTGGAAAAATTCCGGCAAAACGCAATCTTCTGATTAATTTTTCCAACCTTGGATCAAAGTCAATTATTAAAGAATTTAACTCGGTTTCTTTAACAAGATTTATAATATTATCCATTACTGGACTTAACGCGGTGTTAGACGTAATATAAACCGCTTTAAGTTCTGTTATTTTTGGTATTTCTGGAAGCGCTACTAATTCATCTATTATAAACTGGGCGTCTGAAGATATATAAAAAATCCCGATTAGTGAAAAAAATAAAACTAAAATACTCCCGATAAAATATTTGACCATCATAAAATAATAGCATAAATTGTTTTTAGAGCTTTAAAAACCTAAATAACGCGAAAGGAAGGAGGTGGGCAATGTACGCGCCGTATCAAGTTTGGAAATTTCATCCCGACAATCTGGAATCAATCAATTGGTATATTTTTCATTTAAAGAAACAAAGACCTCTCAAAACAACAGTGGGGAATAAAACAAAAGTTATCAACGCAGATTGGGTGTTTTATGATTCAGAAGATGAAGATTGGAACGTTTTAGACACAAAAAGATATGAAATTACAGATAACTGGAAATTGGTGCCTTTAGACGAACTAAAAGTTTTGTGGCGTGAACAAATGTATCCCAATGCGAATTTTAGCTTAATCGATATTGCCGAAAGAAAACCAAGGGCTTGGGTTCATAATTCCAGAATGAACATGAATCCTAGAGGAAAACCTGTTTTTTCTGAACATGAAGCGTTAAAGCTTGTTAAAATTTGGGGAGATCAGTATAAGGAACCAGATATGTCTAGTCAATTTAAATCGGGTGGACTTTTTTGGATATTTCAACTCAATCTCCAAATAATATTTGACACAAATAATTCAGAAATACAGATAAATGATGATTGGCTGGTATATAACTTTCATAGAGATTCTTGGGAAGGACTGGATAGTAAATTAAAAAATAATGTTAATGATAAAACTTGCCAAAGAATAAGCTACGAAACTCTTTATAACGAATGGGAAAATTTTTTTGATAAGTCAAAAAGTAAACCTAGCTATATAAATTTACAAGACATCGCCGAAGATACTACGTAAAATCCCCGAGACATCGATCAAGGGGATTTGTATTTTATCAATTATCTAATATCAATCGGGAATGAAAATCTTTGCGCTTCATTGTTATTATTTGAAATAAGAGCATTTACTAAATAAATATTTGTTATTCGCCAAACATGATCAATAATTTTCTTTTCATTATTTTCTACTTTTCCGGTTGATTGTTCTCCGTCGCCCCAATCTATTACGTAAGCGCCACCACCGCCACTTGAGCCATTAATTAAAAAATATATTGGCTTCCCCACACCGCCAGAAAGAGAAATCGTAAATGGTTTTTCGTTTACGGTGCCGCTAATTCTTAAACCCAAGTTTTTCTGCAGAGAGTCTATTGCCTGACCCACTTCTGTTTTTACCGAAGAGGCCAAAGAACTCTTGAATTGTTCTATCGTATTGGCAGCAATTTTTTTAGGAAATTCTGAGACTTTATCAATAATTGATTCAATGTCATTTTTCACAACATTTGGCTCATTAATTTTTTCAGTAACTTTATCGATATCTATTTTTTCTAAAGTGTTAAGATTATTAAAAGAAAAGCTATTTATTTTATCAAATAACCCAAACCACCAGACTCCTGCGCCTAAAATAATAAATATTATAACTATCCAAATCCAAAACTTCATCTCAATTGATAAACGATTAAATACCAAAGAAGAGCTGCGATTCCTAACGCCAAAAATTTCTCCATTAAATTTGCTTCTAAAAAGCCTTTGTTTATTTTAGAATTAAACTTTTCCCCTAAAAATTTTACTATTTCCAATTCTAATTGGCCAATCTCTTGGATGGATTTTAATTTACCATCACGAGCAATAGAAATAGCCCCTCTTTCTTCAGAGACCACAATACTTAAAGCATCAGTTTTTTCTGCTATGCCCAACGCAGCGCTATGACGAGTACCGTATTGTTTAATTTGTTGAAAATCCTCCGACAAAGGCAAGTGTACAGCAAACTTTGTGATGGTGTTGTTCTCAATAACAACAGCGCCGTCGTGTCCTGGCGTTGATGGATCAAAAATACTATGAAGAAGTGGTTCGGATATGTCCCCATTTAGAGGAAAACCGCCTTGCAAATAATATTCCAGCGCCATTTTACCCTTAACCACAACCAACATACCGATTTTCTGTTGAGCTAATCTTTCCGCGACGTGAACAATGTTTTCAATATGTTCAGGGCTGGTATTGTAATTACGATTTTTTCGCCAAGAATTTCCCCATAAAGAAATAATCTCTGCGACAATAATTTCAAAAAATTGACGTAATTCTTTTTGAAAAATAATTATTAATCCAATTACGATTACACTGAAAAATATTTGGAAAATTGCCAATGTTAATTCTAAGACAAAAATTTTTGCTAAAAGATAAATCAATCCCATTGCTAAAACGCCAAAAAAGACTGATGAGGATTTAGTTTGTTTAAAAAGTAACAAAATAAAATAAATAAAAACGGCGATAATTAAAACATCAATAACGTCTGTCATGATTGAATTATAACAATAATTTTAAAAGAAAAAACCCCCACGTGTCCGAGCTGGACACGTGAGGGCTGCGAAGGAGGCGCGACGACGAATCAGGGTTGTCAGTTTCTCAGGTAGTAGCCGTCCCTCCGAACGTTCGCATAGCGGACGTCGTGATAATCACGTCGATCCCATCGGCGATCAATGTCCTCGATAAGCCGACTTGGAATCTCAACGACGGTACGCACAGCGGCTCGACCCACGTCAAGAACGTGGCCTGCGCAGTGACACAGCGACCGCTTCAAGTGACAACGACCACAAACCGGAACGGAACGCACGTAGTGCTGTTGCTGCACAATCGTACGCTCAACCACCTCGAACCATCCGACTACGCGGTCGCAGACAATGGCAGGTTGTGAACACGCAACGACCTGCTGCTGAACTTGGCAGCGGTCGCATGCGGACGCCGGGGACGAACAAAACACAAAAACAATCAAACTCACTGCTACAGCGAACATCACGAACGCTTTCATATCACTTCCTCCTCTTGAAAAAAGGGTTTTGAGAAACCTCACATCCTCACAAAGGTCTGCCAGTAATTATATATCAAGAGGCCTTAAAAGTCAAGTGTCGCAAATATTCTTTTCTTTAAGCCCTTTATTTAGTAGGTAAATAGACAAAATAAGCAGAAATATTGAAATCCAGAGCAGTTCTCCACCACCAAAAGGCAAAAAAGCCAACGCCCCACCAAATCCCAAAATTCCTAAAATGGCCGTGCCACAAGCAATACACCCGCCTCCAATAACACCGAAGGCCAATCCCAAAGAACCAACCACACTACCCTCTTTCAACAATCTTCTTTTCTTCTTAATATAAGAAAAAATGAAAACGACATTAATTAATACCAGAATAATAATTATCCAAGACAAAATACTAATCGACAAAAAATAACCAGCAAAAAAAATTAATTTTTCGCCCAATGTTAATTTAGACGAACTAATTATCGTCCACCACAAAATCATAAACCTATCTTAAGGATTCTTCTATAATAATCTTAATTTGGGCAAACGGCAGGGCGCCGCTAACCGGATTTTTTTTACCATCTTTACCAATAATAATTGAATAAGGGGTGCCGGTGCCACCGGAAGCAATGGCATTTTCTACCGCATCCTGAATTTTTTTAGAGTATTTATTACTATTGAGGCAGGTTTCAAATTTAGCTTTATCTATTTCCAGAATAACGGCTGTTTTAGATAACTCGGCTAGATCTAATCCATTATTAGAAGGCGTGATTTCAAAAATTTTATCTATAAAAGCCCAAAATTTATCGTTACCGCCCAATTCGCCGACACATTCGGCCGCCTCCGCTTCTTTAGCCGCTTTGGGATGAATATCTAACGGAAAGTGACGCCAAACTATTGCCACTTTGTCGCCATATTCTCTAGAAACTTCAGCTAATGTTTCATGAAATTGTTTGCAAAAAGGACATTCTAAATCTTCAAAAACAACAAGTTTTACGGAGGCGTTTCTATTTCCTCGCACATAATCAGCAGAAGTTATTTCTGCCATTTTTTCCGGATCGCCACTTTGCTGTTCGTTGGGTATGTCTTTGTCACCGCCAAAACTCTTGATGCCAGCATTATAAATCAGCGCCCCGGAAATCAACACCGCGCCGATTAAAATTGATAATGGTAAAAATATATTTTTTTTGTTTTCTTCCATATCGTTTTATCGTATCAGGAATATTATA
>CAYIZY010000036.1:0-4340 GCA_964368235.1 uncultured Candidatus Saccharibacteria bacterium | reverse complement strand
AATAAATTTAGTGACCAAGAAAAATATTTTTCTTATTTTTTCATGGGCTTTTTTGGCTTTGT
Source organism: uncultured Candidatus Saccharibacteria bacterium (assembly GCA_964368235.1). GTDB lineage: Bacteria > Patescibacteriota > Minisyncoccia > UBA6257 > UBA11618 > CAYIZY01. The sequence goes on along the minus strand of CAYIZY010000036.1, from coordinate 4,278 downwards.
TTTTGGCGACAAATTTTTCTGCTTCTGCCACAAATGGTATACCGAGAATTTTATCTCATCAGGGGAGATTACTTGACTCGGCTGGAAATCTTCTTGGCGGATCGGGCACTAATTATTGTTTTAGATTTTCCTTATGGGACAATGAAACTGTTGGTCAGGGTGTAAAATTGTGGCCATCTGGTACGCCATCCAATATGACCGCCTCTGTTAAATATGGAATTTACAATACCAATATCGGGGATACTTCTGCTGGAGGTGATTCTTTAACTTATAATTTTGAAGATAATGACACAATTTTTTTAAATATTGAGGTAGCAAATTCTTCGGGTGGTTCTTGTACGGGTGTCAGTGTTTTTGAAAACGTCAATCCGAGAAAAAGAATTGGTTCAGCCGCTTATGCGATCAATAGTGCCACAGTTCGAGGTGTTAATATTACCAGCTCTTCAATTCCGCTTCTTGGACTTAATCCCCAAATTAATGCCACTTCTACAAACACTCTTACCTTGCAAGGCGGAACTGGAACAGGAGATATCCAATTTTTTAATTCTTCAAACAAAATTACTTCTGCTGGCTACTTAACTATTGCTGGCAATTTATCTGTGGTCGCTTCTACAACTTTTAGAGGGGTGGCTTATACTTGGCCCTTAGCTGATGGTACTAATGGACAGGTATTAAAAACCAATGGCAATAGAATTCTTTTTTGGGCGGATGATCTTACTGGTGGGGGTGGTGGATCAGCCGATTTTAAGTGGGTGCAAAACGGCTCTATTTTATACGCCACAACCACCGCAACTTTAATTGGTATCGGCACAACTCAACCCTCATCAACATTTTATGTAATGGGCACATCTACTTTTAGATCATTATTTGATTCGACTAGCACCTTTAAAATATTGAACTCCGTCCAAAGCGAAATGCTTTTTAATGTTGATACCACAAATAATATTGTAAAAATTGGCGACAGTGGAGCGGCTGGAGATCCGACCACTCTTTTGAATGTTGATGTTAAGGCAGATGCTGGAGATCCAAGCGGCAGCAACGGAGCTACATATTATAATTCCAATACCAATAAATTTCGTTGTTTTGAAAACAGCTCTTGGAAAGATTGTGATACTACAGGCGGAGGAGGAGGTCTTCCTTCCTTGAGAACTTCTTGGTTTTTGTTTGAAGATTGGACTACTAATACAATTACAGCCGGTACTGGAGCAGACTTAAGCAATGTTGGAAATCTTAATTGGACAATGGTTTCTATTGGTAATGGTGGGACAATCGCTAAAAACGATGTTGGGGCGGCCGCTTCAGATCAGGGACGCATTGGTATTATTAGATTAAATTCTCCAGCAACGGCTAACACGGGAGTATCTCTGCGTCTCGACAATACGAGTATTAATGGAGTGCCAGGTAATATGACTGTTGAATTCAATTTTGCTACAGTGACAGATAATATTCAACAAGTAGTGACAATCGGGTTGCATGATTCTGTAACCACAGCGAGTTCTACTGATGGAATTTACTTTTTATATAATCCAGTAGCCGCCGCCATTAACTGGTTCCGTTGTACGCGTAATAACAACGTCGAGACTTGTGCCAACACTGGCACTGCTAAGGCGGCTATCAATACTTATCAAAAATTGAAATTTGTAACTAATTCTGCCGGTACGGCTGTGGATTTTTATATCGATGATGTGTCTGTTGGCACCAATTCCACTAACTTGCCGGCGGCGGCTAGAAGCTATGGCCCAACAATAAATGTATTTACCAGAATTGCTACTATTCGCCAATGGAAATCTGATTATTATCAATTAACAAGAACGGGTATTTCCAGATGATATGAGGCTTAAAATATTTATAATTTTAGGTATTTTTCTAGTAACTTTGCCGGTAAAAGCTGAAGTTCTTTTTGATAATTTACAAAAAGAATTAAAAGCCAGTGGTTCCTGCGTTAAAGATGTAACAATTACTGTTTTGCATCAAGAAAGTAAAAAAATTTGGGGAAGTTTTTCCGCTCCCTGTGAAAATGGAGAATATAATTTTTCGGAAAATTTACTAGAGTGGGAATTTTCCGATGGAAATTTTATAGCCACTGCCGGCGATTCACCTTCAGCTCAGACCACAAATTTTAGTATTTTACCTGAAGTTAGTTCATCTGTCGTCATTGATCCCGTGATTTCTATAAATCCAGAACCACCTTCCTTAATAGAGCCGATACCACTTTCTCCGATGGAAGAATTACTGGCGAGTATTTTTAATGTTGGCCGGGAAATATTAGATGCGACGCAAAAGTTTATTTCTATAATCAGTGAAAGTATTTTGACGACCGTTTTTCGTATTGCGCCGGGAGGCGATATTACTTTACCTGAAGGAGAAAATCAGATTACGGGTCGATCCACGCTTCTTGCCAATGCATCTGAAGTTTTTATTTATCAGTCTAAAATCGGAGAGCGTTCTAAAATTTTTATAACTCCACTGACATTAACCGAAATGCCACTTATTGTTACTAAAAAAACTGCTGGAGAGGGGTTTGGTGTAGGAATTTCTCGGCCAGTTGATAAAAATATTTCTTTTGATTGGGTAGTTATTCATTCATATCCAGTAGGTCGGCCAGTCGTGGAAGTTACTATTACTGAACCTACCGAACCTCTTATTGAGCCTAAAATAGAAGAAGTCCCAGCTGAACTAATACCGGAAATAGAGCAGCCATCCTCAACTTTATTGGTCGAACCAGAGACTTTATTGGATTTATGAAATTCCTTTCTTTAATATTAATTATTTTATTTTCATATTCTTTTGTTTTAGCCGAAGACTTAACAAGTTCTAATTTCATAATTAGAAACCCTTTAGTAGATAGTGGGGGATCAAGCGCCAGTTCTACAAATTTTCAAGATATTAGTTTCACCGGGCAAGTTTCTAATGGAGAAGCCAACTCCGCTAGTTTTATAGAGCAGTCGGGTTTTGCTTATACTCCTGACACATTATTTGCTTTAAGCGCTCCAACTAGCACTATCTTTAATTCAATTGTAGTTTCTACTTCAGCAAAAAATACTTCCAGCACATTGTCTGATATAAATATTGTTGATAGCCGAGGCACTGCTCCTGGTTGGTCAATTACTTTAACCAGCACGAATTTAACTGTAATTTCTACATCAAGCACGTTGGCAGGTTCTAATAATACGGTTAATTGGAGCGGCACTTATACCGGTGTTACTGCTACTAGCACAGCCGCTACTTATACAGCAGAGATTACTACTCCCGGAGTTTTGGGAATTGCTGTTTTTAAATGGACAGATCCAAATGGCCAAGAAACTCTTGATGTGACAACCGGCGCTTCAGTCAGCTTGAGTAATAGTTTATTAATTAATTTTGGCTCTGGTAATTATAGTTTAGGTGATAAATGGAGATTAAATGTGGACAGTGTGGGCTATAATGGATTAACTGTTACTCCCGGATCTATTACGATTAATAGCGGTTCTGGATCAGGAGTTACTGCTGGTAGTAATGGCAGTTTTTCTGGTTCGGGAGTTACTTCCAATCCTAGAACTTTAATGAGCAGTACCTCCGGTAATGGCAATGGAGATTATAGTCAAAACCCAATTTTAGATTTAAATGTTCACGCAAACAATTTAAAAGGAAACTTTAGGGGTACCTTAACAATTACTTTATCCTAATGAAATACACCTTACTAAATTCAATTTTAATTTTAGCTATTAGTTGGGCTCTTTATAGTTTTACAGTAGATAATATTTTTTTTGATGACTTAACTTCTAATGTTTTGCAAATGAATTTAACAACATTATCTAGTAATTTTAGTTTAGATAACATTAGCCCTCCGGAAGGATTGGGCATGACGAGACTTTTTATAAATGGTAAAGATTTTGAAAGTGGCATTAAAGAGGTGAAATTGGTTAGATCGGATGCGCCGGAAATAAAAGCCCAACATTTCTTTTTGAGAAATGTATCTTCTGACAAAACAGTGATTGTTGCCGATTTTGATTTGGCAAATAAAATTCCTGGTGATTGGAACTTGATTGCTGTGAGTAGAGTCGGCCAAATAGCTGTCTCGCCTCAAGTTTTTAGAGTTTTATCTGGAGAGCCACCTTTATTCTTTCAAGCAAGCAATAATTTTAGCATAGGCAGTGGCGGGGATGATGATTTTATTTCCTATCCCTTACTCTATCAAGCAAGCAATAATTTTAGAATAGGCAGTGGCGGGGGTGGTGGTTTTATTTCCCATCCCCCTCCATCTTTTCAGGGACAAAGACCTCCTTCTTTGGCTTTGGG
>CAYIZY010000035.1:0-4369 GCA_964368235.1 uncultured Candidatus Saccharibacteria bacterium | reverse complement strand
CAATAAAAGAAATTATCAATTAGCTATTCCACAATATGTGCGTGGATAGGACAAAAGAAATCTTTGGCTCGAACCTGCTTCTTGGCGAAAAAACAGTCAGTCCCGCCGAAGGCGGGACTCCAAATTCGTTTGGGAAAATGGGGGGAAATCAGTGGGACGCGCTTCGCGCGTCCCACCAACTGGCTTTGAAAAAGCCGTTGAGTTCTGTATTGGTGCTCCCGACGGGATTCGAACCCGTGTTTTTGGAATGAAAATCCAATGTCCTAGGCCAGGCTAGACGACAGGAGCAACGAAGGAATTCTACCATTTGCATTATTTAAAAATCAAATATAAAATTTTATTAGGTTTTTGAAAAGGAGTTCTAACATGCAGAAATTTTTATTCAACAATCAAGTAAGATTACTGATGACAAACGTAAAAATGGGCGACTTTAATCCCTTGTCGGAAAATTTTATGGACAGACTCAATCCTGTTCTTGATCGTCTGGAAGCGACTTCTTGCGTTAGTCCGGCTAGTGATTTTACTAATAATATATATATTGATACAGATATTTCTGGAGAAAGATTTATGCGCTCACCCGATTATGCTGATGCCGTAATCACTAAAAATCATCAGCGAGCCCTAATGATTGCCACTGCTGACTGTTTTTCTGGAGTGATTTTTGATCCCAAAAAAATGGGATTGGCCCTAGTTCATCTTGGGTTAAGAAATATTTATCGGGAAGACGGCAGTCCTTCTACATTGGAGAAGGTTGTTGAAGTTATGCGCAGTAAAAATCTTTTATTTTGGTTTGGTGGTGGTATCGGAAATTGTTGTTATGGTTTTGAAGATGAAAAACTACTCTCAAAATTGAGAAGGAGATACGGTAATTTATCTGTTAGTGATATTGTTCAGAAAGGTCCTCGCAAGGGTTTTTATGCTGTAGACCTGCATAATATAATTTTTGATGAAGCAATCCGTTTGAAATTAGAAATATGCACTGATCGAATGACTGATCTTTGTACCTCTTGCTATGCTCATCCCAATCCAAATGGAGAAGGTTTTGGTCACTTTTTTTCTAATGTCCGCGATCCAGAAGCGAAATCGGGAAAATTGCGACCAAGAAATGGCGTTTTTGTGATGATGAGATAAGGTATTATTCTAAATGCACTCTGTTTCGGAATTTATCTAATTCTGCTTTCAATTCTGGGTAATTCTTTAGTTCATAATCTTTTTTGAGAATGTCCGCTGCGGCTAGGCGGGCATTTTTTATTAGTTCGATGTTATTTAGGGAGCGCATTGCCAAATCTGGTAATCCTGTTTGTGTGTGGCCTAAAAATTCTCCCGGTCCGCGCATTGCCAAATCTTTTTCTGCCAGTTCAAAACCGTTTTTTGCTTCCATTAAGGATTGCAAGCGCTGGGCGGTAGTTGGAGAATTAGAATCTGTAAATAATAAACAGAACGATTGATGTTCTGCTCGACCGACACGTCCCCGGAATTGATAAAGCTGGGCTAGGCCAAAACGGTCAGCGCCTTCGATTAACATAATACTGGCATTAGGAATATCTACCCCGACCTCAATCACAGAAGTGGCCACTAAAATATTAATTTTATTTTCCGAAAAATCATTCATGATAGAATTTTTTTCCGAACTTTTTAATTTTCCGTGCAGCAATCCAACGCGCAAATCGGGAAATATTTGAGTAGTCAATTTTTCGTATTCTTCTTTAACGGCTTTTACGTCATCCCAGAGTTTGGATGTTGGATGTTGGATGTTGGATGTTGGATCGGCCTTTTCTATTCTTGGGCAAATTACAAAAGCCTGACGTCCTTTTTTGATTTGTTCTCTTATAAATTGATAGGCCTTGGCGCGATTGGCTGGCGCAACAATTTTTGTAATGATTTGTTTTCTACCAACTGGTAATTCATTAATTGTTGACAAATCAAGGTCACCAAAAAGAGTTAAGGTTAGTGTGCGGGGAATTGGGGTAGCGCTCATGGATAAAAAATGTGGAAGAGCTTGCCGATTTTTTATTCTTGATTCGTTGTTTCTTACTAAAGCCGCTCGTTGTTCAACGCCAAAGCGATGTTGTTCGTCTACGGTGGTAAAAACTAAATCTTTAAAAACTACTCCGGCAGCTATTAATGTATGCGTGCCGATAATAATTTTTAATTCGCTGTTGGCAACTTTTTTCAGAAAATCTGCTTTCTTTGTTTTGGTTTCAAGATTTTCGCCGTAAAAACAATGGACTTGGCTATTAGTTAACAAGCCAATTGGAATATTTAGATAACCAAAAAGACGAATCATTGTTTTATAATGTTGTTTAGCTAATACTTCCGTTGGCACCATAAAGGCCGATTGTTTGTCGTTTTGGGCGGCGATAACTGCGGCAATAGCGGCAATCACTGTTTTACCAGAACCGACATCTCCTTGAAGAAGGCGATTCATTGGTTGGGGCTTTGCTAAGTCTATTAAAATCTCCTCTAGACTTTGTTTTTGTGAGGTTGTTAGTTTAAATGGTAGTTTATCAACTATTTTTTTTATATTTTCATTGTCAATTTTTAAAGCCACGGCCTTTTCTTTAGCCAGTTTATTTTTTAATTTTATATTTGTTAGTTGAAGTAAAAATAAATCTTCAAAGGCGAATCTTTTTTTAGACTCCTCGGCGTCGGAAATTTCATTGGGAAAATGTAAAACTTTTAATGCGACATTTATTTCTGGCAAATTAAACTTTTTCAAAACTTCGGCGGGGACAAAATCAGCCATTTTCTCTAAATTATTTAAAATTGGCTTAATCAAATAGCGCAGTCCTTTAGAGGTAAGGCCTTTTGTTTCGGGATAAACGGGAATGAGCGCGGCGGTGTGTTTTGTTTCTGGTTGATAGGACGAGGTCAATTCGTATATTGGATTTGAAAGGCACATCTCGTCTTTGGAAAAAACAATTTTACCGGCAAAATTAGCGATGCGACCCGGTTGCAAAACGCGAGCGATATAAGGTTGGTTAAACCAAACCGCTTTAATGCCGCCCGTCTCATCGTCAATAAACGCTTCAACAATGATCATTTTTTTTTGCCAGGTGCGGCGAATATCTATTTTTCGGACCACGCCTTGCACGGTGGCGGTTTGATTTATTGCCAGATCGCAAATTTTTACCACTGCGGAGAAATCTTCGTAACGAAAAGGAAAGTGCCAAAGAAGATCGCGGACGGTTTTTATGCCCATGCGGTTTATTCGGGCAAGCAATCTATTATTTATTCCTTTAATTTGTTTTAATTCGGTTGATAACTTGATCATATCTTGTGCCCCTACTAAGAATCGAACTTAGATACATCGCTTAAGAGGCGAGTGCTCTACCATTGAGCTATAGGGGCTCGTCCTAAATTCACAAGCGGATTATAACTTTACTTGCAAAGAAACGCAATTTAATAGAAGATAAATTTAGCGTTTTTGAAAGGAGAATACGATGTTGGAGATTTTAGATTGGAGAGCTTTAATCAGATTATTTTTTTTGTTTGTCATATTGTGTTTTGTGATTAAATCTTATAAAAAAGGACAGTGGTTATTGGTTTTTGCTTTAATGCTCGTATTTTTGGGCGGCTTATCAAATAATATTGTGACTTTTGCTAATGGAAATAAAATGCCTGGCGCTGTTTCAGATTTTGAATTAGCTTATCGTCACGCTGAAATAACTAAAGACACTAAATTTTTATTTTTGGGCGATATTTTTAATGTTTATATTCTTATTCATGTTTTTAATAATCAGTTAATGGAAATCGGTTTGATGTTTAGCATCGGCGATATAATATCTTTTTTGGGAGCGATTTTTTTGGTGATCTGTTTATTTGTTTATCCGGTAGAAAAAAAATTACAAAAGACCGCAAAAATTTAGCGGTCTTTTTTGAATTGGAAATAAAAAAACCCCTCCGACCGGGGTCGTGGGGGTTATAGTGGTCGGAGGGGCGCGAGCGGCGAGACATGAGTTGTGGGTGTGAGGCGGAGAGCGGATTAGTTTGCGGCGGGTTGAGGATTGGTGATGGTATTTTTGAACCATCCGCGCTTCAATCTCCCTATGACCGCTCGCGCAGACATTTCTGACATACTGGCCTGCACCGCTTTGTTGGTTGGCTGGGGCAGTTCAGGCAAACTGCTTAAGTTGAGCAGTTTGGGTGGCGGTGTTACCACCACGAGGCGTCGTTCAAAATGGAAACGCTTCATCCCGGTTCCGCCAGCGATACCGCTCCATCGGGGCATTGATCTTCTCCTAAAAAATGTCTCAAAAACCTCGTTTATTCACTGTGTTCAGTATAGCACCATTGACGATATTTGTCAAGTGATTGTACTCGTCCATAACATTTGAGACTGTTTTGATGTTAACTTGTTGCAAATATA
>CAYIZY010000034.1:0-5275 GCA_964368235.1 uncultured Candidatus Saccharibacteria bacterium | reverse complement strand
TTGGTGCCAAAGTTTTCTAAAATTTCTTCCCGAAAATTAATTAATCTCCATACAAATTTTTCTCGCAATATAAAATTAAATATTCCGATCGTCAGCGCCAATATGGATACTGTCACTGAATCTGGTATGGCAATTGCTATGGCGGCAGCTGGCGGCATCGGCATTATTCACCGTTTTATGGATATAGATCAACAGGTGAATCAGGTGAGGCGAGTGAAGCGATCGGAGGGTTTGGTTATATCTGATCCTATAACAGTCAGTAAGGAGGTTGGCCTAGCCGACGCTCTAAAAATAATGGAGAACAGCCACACGACCAGTCTACTTGTTTGTGGCGAAAATAATTTATTGGAGGGAATTTTAACCGCTCGGGATATCCGTTTTAAGACAGATATGAATTTAAAGGTTTCCGATTTAATGACTCCCAGAAAAAGCTTAATTACCGCGCCAGAAAATACCAATCAAAAAAACGCCCTAGAAATATTAGATAAGAATAAAATCGAAAAATTGCCGTTAGTTGATAAAAAAGGAAGATTGGTTGGCCTTATTACTTCAAAGGATTTTCTTAAATTAAGGGGTGGCCAAAATTCAGCTAAGGATAAGCATGGCAGGTTATTAGTCGGGGCGGCAGTTGGTGTTAAGGATGGCATGGAAAGAGCAAAAAAATTAGTCGTGGCTGGAGTTGATGCTTTGGTAATTGACATTGCCCATGGACATCACGAACGCTCGATAAACTTATTAAAAAGTCTTAAAAAAGAATTTAAATCCGTCGATATTGTAGCTGGTAATGTTGCTACATCGGCGGGAACTAAAGATTTAATTATAGCAGGGGCTGATGCGGTGAAGGTGGGAATTGGTCCAGGCGCGGCCTGTTCGACGAGAATTGTTGCCGGCGCCGGCGTGCCCCAAATTAGCGCGATTCTAGAATGTTCAGAAATTGGCCGGAAGCATAACATTCCTATCATCGCTGACGGTGGCATTAAGAATTCTGGAGATTTGGCCAAGGCCATTGCCGCTGGTGGATCAACAGCAATGGTCGGCAATTTATTTGGAGGAACAAAAGAGTCGCCCGGTGAATATTTCATCGAAAATGGGGCGGCTTTTAAAATTTACAGGGGACTTGCTTCTCGCGAAGCAAGTCCCGATCGTGATCGCGCGCCGGAAGGCATTAGCACAAAAGTTTCCTACAAAGGCGAGGTGAAAAATATTTTAGGATTATTAATTGATGGCTTGCAATCAGGTATGAGTTATAGTGGCGCTGATAGTATTAAAAAATTTTGGCAACAATCGGAATTTATCCGCATCACTGATGCCGGCATGAGGGAGTCTCTCCCTAGGCCTTAATAGGAAAAATAATCTTATTGTTTTATAATTATGCAATGAGATCATTTTTTGTATGTCTGTCAATTGTTGTATGTCAATTGTCATATGTCGTTGTCGTCTCTGCCCAACCTCCTTTGCCAGAGATTACTTCTCCTACTCACTCCGATCCAGAAAAGTGGTATTTAAACAACAACCCAAAATTTCAATGGATGCTGCCTGGTAGCGTTGACGGAGTAAATGTATTGGCGGATAGGAAGCCCATTACCGATCCCGGTGAAAAACCTGACGGATGGTTTAATCACGCATCCTATCGGGATATTAAAGAAGGTATTTGGTATTTTCATATTAAATTTTTAACCGAAGGCGAGTGGGGTCCAATAGCTCACCTTAAATTTCAGATTGACACGGAAAGTCCAGAAAAATTGGAAATAAACCAGCTCGAAAGCGACTCCTACACCAAGGGCAGATTTTCTTTTGATGCTAGTGATAAAAATTCTGGCGTGGATTATTTTGTAATTCAGATTGATGATGGGGAAGAACAAACTTGGCGTGATTATGGAGACGGTATTTTTCAAACCCAGGAACTTTCTTTAGGTGATCATAAAATTTCAGTAAAGGTTTTTGATAAGGCCGGAAATTTTATAGAAAAAACTGAAAGTTTTATATTAGAAAAAGTTTTACCGCCAAGAATTATTTCCGCTCGCAGAGTTTTTAAATCTGGCCAGAATTTTTCCCTTCGAGGTGTTACTTATCGCAATGCCCAAGTGGATATTTGGATTCAGCGTCAAGATCGGCCGGCAGAAATTTACAATATTCAAAGTGATAGTAGGGGATTATTTAGTTTAGAAATTGCAAACGGATTATCAGTCGGCAGTTATTTAATTTGGGCAGAAAATATTACTGAAATCGGTACGCATAGTCGCCCATCAAATAAGATTAATATTACTGTTCAGCCGCATTTTATTTGGATTTTAATGGGGCAAATATTAGTTATAGTTGCTTTACTTATACCGTTCTTGGCAATTATCGCTTTAGTTATTTTTGTAATTTGGTATCTTCTGCATAAACTTGGGCGCGAAGTGAAGAGAAGAAGGAAGAAATAATTTCTAGCCTGCTTTTGCTATCGTAAAAACTAAAACTTTTTCTACTCCAGCTAATTTTAAAACCCTTATTGCTTCGTTGACGGTTGCTCCAGAAGTATAAACATCATCTACCAAAATAATATTTTTATTTTTGATTTTTTCCGGATTAGTTACGGAAAAACAACCATCAATATTTTTCAATCTTTCTTGCCAGTCTTTAGCTTCACTTTGTTTGGGAGAGTCCTTTATTTTTATTAAAATATCTTTTGCAATTGGCAAACTAAACTTATCCGCTATATAGTTTGCAATTAATTCTGCTTGGTTAAATCCTCTTTTTCGATACCTCTTTTTAGAAAGTGGTATCGGAATAATTACAAAATTACTGAATTGCTTAATTTCTAAATTCTTAAAGTAAACATCAATTATTTTTTTAATCGGCTCCATCGCCGATGTTAAAAAATCATACTTCAAATCCCGTATTAAATTTTGTAATGCCTCGCTCTTGTAATCAGTGGCAGCGGCTAAGGTGTATTGGAAGGGGCCATCGGGAAAAAATAAGGTCCGATTTATATTTATTTTTTGCCAACAATTTTCGCACAAATAATTTTTATTATATTTTCGGCAACCAAAACAAATAGGTGGAAAGAGTATGTTTAAAAATAATCGTGATATAATCATATTGTGAAGAAATTTATCCGGTTAATTGTCGTCTGTCAATTTTTAATAGCCGGCTTTTCTTTCGCTGAAGACTTGACAACCAGTAGTTTTATTTTGCGTGATTCGGCAATTACAATAATGGGTGGACACACCGATTCTACCAGTTTTCAGAATATAAGCGCCGGTCAGGTTGTGGCGGGTGACAGTACGAGCGCAAGCTATATTAATCAGGATGGTATTTTGTACTTTAATACCACTGCTTCGAGTAGTGGAAGTTCGTCTGGCGGAGGTTCCAGTTATGGCGCCGGGCCAGCTCCTGGACCATCTAGTTCTTCAGTTGGAATTATTCAAAAAATCACACAGAAAATATTTGGTTGTGGTTTGGTTGGTGATTTAAACAAAGATTGCCGCGTGAATATTCGGGACGCTAGCATTCTTCTTTATTGGTGGGGTCAACCGCAAAAAAGTTTAAGCGCAGCTTCATTTTTTCCAGACATAAATAACGATCTGCTAATTAATATTAAAGATTTAAGCATGATGTTGTTTAATTGGACCGGCTAATGTATTACAATATAAGAATGTCTCGATTTTTTACTTCATTTATATTTTTTTTATTTTCAGTTTTATTTTTTAATATTGTTCAAGCGGGTGATGGAGCCGCTCTTTATTTGGAAGCATCTTCAGGAAAATTTAGCGTTAATAGCACATTTACAGTCTCTTTGTATATTGATACAGTTGGTAAAGCCGTTAACGCGATTGAAGCAGATTTAAAATTTCCTCCTGATAAACTTCAAGTTATTTCTCCGGCAACAAATAACTCCCTTTTTAGTATTTGGTTTGGTGTGCCGTCTTACTCTAATTCTGAGGGCACTATTAATTTAAAAGGCGGTACCCCTTCTCCCGGAATTAATACTAATAAAGGCTTAATAGCAACAATTACTTTTCGTGTCAAATCTACTGGGCAGGCCAAGATTTTTTTTACTGATAATTCCAAAGTTTTGGCGAATGATGGACAAGCAACAGACATTCTTTCCGAAAAAAAAGACTCTACTTTTATCCTGGTCTTGCCACCGCCAACTGGACCAGTTGTTTCTTCTCCCACTCATCCCGATCAAAATCAGTGGGTGGCCAACAACAATCCTATTTTTACCTGGAATAAAGATATTAAAATTGATGGCTTTAGTTATATTTTAGACAAAGACTCTTTAACTATTCCCGATGACATGGTGGATAGCAAGGATAATCGTGTCAAGGTAAAAGTTCTTGAAGATGGCAGCTCTTTTTTTCACATAAAGGCGCGTTCTGTTAATGGCTCTTGGGGAGGAGTTTCTCATTATCAAGTTTTAATAGACAGAACGATACCAGCAAAATTTAGGATTAATATTAATCCCGGTAATTACACTGTCGATCACCGTCCTTATATAAATTTTATAACAACGGACAATGCCTCTGGTATAGATTATTATGATCTAAAAATTACTCCCACAATGCCCTTATTTATTAAAGCTACTAGCCCTTACCAATCACCAGAATTACCTTTTGGGGAATATGATGTTTTAATTAGGGCTTATGATAAAGCTGGCAACTTTACTGAGTCAAAAACAATCCTAAAAATAGTTAATTTTGGATTGGTTTTTTGGATAGGGCTTTTGTTAATAATTTTGGTTTTAATAGGTAATCTTATCCACAGAGTAAACATAATAAAAAACTGATAAAATTAAGTTATTGAAGCCTAATTTTTCAGCGAAAATATTTTTAGGTATATTTTTAGTATTTTTCTTCGCGTCCCAAAGTATTGCGGCCAATGGAGTTCCTTTAATTATTTCTCATCAGGGGCGATTATTAGATTCTTCGGGCAATACTTTAGGCGGCTCTTCTGGTACAAATTATTGTTTTAGATTTTCCATCTGGAATGCCTCTTCTAGCGGCGCAAAAATTTGGCCGTCTATCAATCCTTCTAACATGATAGTTAATGTGAAGAGTGGAGTTTATAATGCTTTGATTGGCGATACATCAGCTGGCGGCGATTCACTCGATTACAATTTTGAAGATAGTGATACAAATTTTTTAAATATTGAAACGGCGGCGCAAGTCAGTGGATCTTGTTCTGGTGTGAGTAGTACTTTTGAAATTTTTACCCCTCGCCAGAGGATTAGCTCCGCGCCTTATGCAATTAATGCTGGTACGGTTCGTGGAGTGGCAATTACTAGCAGCAC
>CAYIZY010000033.1:0-5753 GCA_964368235.1 uncultured Candidatus Saccharibacteria bacterium | reverse complement strand
GGCAATCGACTTTTTTGTTACTTTAATCTCTTTGATATTTTTTACTTTTCCGGCAACTAAATCACGCTTCAAATCCCAAAGCTTGTCTCTTAAATCTTTTATATCTTTTTCTATTTTTATTGATTGATCTGTTGTCATGTTTTTAGATTTTGGATATTAGATTTTGGATTTTAGGGTTTTTATTTTTTGTAATCCCAATATCCAACATCTAAAATCTAACATCTATAATTTACTAACTACCCTTGTCTTTACCGGCAACTTAAACCCTGCCAATCGAAGCGCCTCTTTTGCTATATCTGCTGAAACTCCATCCATTTCAAATAAAATTCTTCCCGGACGAACAACCGCAACATAGTGATCAACTGATCCTTTTCCACCACCCATTGTCACTTCTGGAGGACGCATTGTAATTGGTTTATCTGGAAAAATTCTAATCCAAACTCGGCCCTCTCTTTTAATAAAATTACTGATCGTGCGACGAGCAGCTTCGATTTGGCGAGAGGTAATCCAGGCAATTCCTTCAGATTTTAAACCAAAACTACCATAGGATAATTTAGCGCCTCTGGTTTCAATTTTTCGGCCAAGGGATCGTCCCTTCATCCATTTTCTATGTTTTACTTTCTTAGGTATAAGCATGATTTTGGATATTAGATTTTCGAAAATACCTCGCCCTTATACATCCAAACCTTTATCCCAACCGTACCATAAGTAGTAAAAGCTGTTGCTTCGGCATAATCAATATTTGCCCTCAAGGTAGAAAGTGGCAACTTGCCCTTGGCTAACCATTCGCGTCGGGAAATTTCTGCGCCGTCTAATCGGCCAGATAATTTTATTTTGCACCCCTGGATATCACGATTTTGCATTACTAACTCCAGATATCTTTTCATTGTGCGGCGGATTGGCATACGCTTTTCTAAATCCCAAGCAATGTTTTGGGCGATATTTGCGGAAGCCATTTCCGAGCGCTTCAATTCTTCAATATTCAAACTAATGGCGATGTTAGCTTGCCCCGAGCTCATCGAGTCTGAGACTCTTTGAGTCGAATGACCTGCCGAAGGATTGCGCTTTCTAATCAACTTCTTTAATTCTGATTCAATCTTTTTCGTTAAGACTTCAACGCCCTGTCCTCCCCTTCCAATAATCAAACCCGGTCGAGCAGCTTTAATATAGATGCGAAAAGTATTATTTGTCCTTTCTATTTCAATCTTAATTATACCGGCTTGATGAATGGCCTTTTTAATTGTCTCACGAATTAATTCGTCTTCTTCCAATCGCTTGCCAAAATTTTTTTCGGCAAACCAGCGCGCATTCCATTGCCCGATAATTCCTAACCTAAATGAATCTGGTCTAATTTTATTCCCCATAACTTTAAACTCATACCGACTTTCTACTAAAAACTCTTTTGAAAAATCCTGGTTCGGCCTGATGGGCCTTGGCACGGTCTTCCACTCCTGGTCTTACTTGTTTTTCAGTTCTTGGTTTCGGCGCCTTTTTATCTGTTTTGGACTTTTTATCTTTCTTAACCGTGACAATATTATATCTCAATGGATAGATTTTGTCACTCTCTGTAAGAACTAAAGTCACATGGCTAGTTTTCTTCTGAATTGGCGTAACACGGCCCATCGCTCTTGGTAAACCGCGCTTTAGCATGGGACCTCCATCAACAGTTATTTTAGAAATAAACATTTTATCTAAAACAAAATTTTTATTTTTAGCATTAGAAATAGCGGATCTCAATAATTTTAAAAGTGGACCGCTGGCGTGCTTATGTCTCATTATTAATTGGGCTTCTGCCTCCTGAATTGGCAAACCCCTTATTAAATCGGAAACAATCCTCACTTTTCGTGGTGCAATTCTCAAGTAGTTTAATTTTGCTGTTGCAGTTTTCATAATTTTAGATTTTGGATTTTAGATTTTAGGCTTTTTATTTTTTTATCGTCCTAACATCTTTTGCGGCTACCGCGGCAGCTGTAACAGAGGCGGCTTGGGACGCTTCCAATTCTCTCTGCATCTTACCGCCATGCTTAGTGAATTTCCTGGTTAAGGAAAATTCTCCCAAGCGACGTCCAACCATTTCTTCTTTAATAAAAACGGAAATGAAATTCTTACCATTATGGACGCCGAAAGTATGGCCGACCATTTCTGGGGCAATTTCGGAATCGCGTGACCAGGTCTTAATAATCGTGCCTGGTTTCACTTTAGAAATCTTCTTTAATAATTTTGGATCCACATAAGGACCTTTTTTTCCTGATCTACTCATGTTTTTTGGATTTTGGATATTAGATTTTGGATTTTAGGGTTTTTATTTTTTTAACTATCCTAACATCCAACATCTAAAATCTATTATCTAACCTTTGGCCTTCTCTGTATAATAAGCTTATTCGACCACTTCTTTTTATTGCGTGTCTTGCGACCGCCAATTACATTACCATAAATATCCTTTGGTCGGCGAGTGCCTCGCGGCTGAACGCCTTCACCACCTCCGCGTTGATGGTCTACTGGATTCATGGCAGTACCTCGAACAGCCGGTCGGATTCCCAACCAGCGAGATCTACCAGCTTTCCCGATATTGACCAAATTCCAATCTGGATTTGAAACTTGGCCAATAGAAGCAAAACCGTCTGATGAAACCTTGCGAACCTCCTTAGAATTTAACTTTAAATCTGTATAACCGGCGTCGTGAGCTAAGACTTCTGCGTAATTACCTGCTGAACGGGCGATTTTTCCCCCCGATCCTTTATGCATTTCTACATTATATACAAAATATCCAATAGGAACATTTTTCAATTGCAAACGATTACCTGTTGTCAATGGGGCTTTCTCTGCCCAAATTAGCGAGTCTCCTACCTTCATATCCTTAGCAGCCAAAATATAACATCGTTGACCGTCTTGATAAACAATTCTGGCAATAAAAGCGGTGCGATATGGATCGTATTCAATCGCCTCAACCCGAGCTGATACATTTAATTTCGATTGCTTAAAATCTACCTCTCGATAAAGTTTTTTGTTGCCACCGCCTTGATGGCGCACCGTAATCACACCCCTATTATTTCGTCCAGAATGAGAAAGGCGCCTTTTCAAGGCAGATTTCAAAGGCCCTTTGACCGGCGTTAAAACTGAATAGTCAACTACTGTCATTTGTCTTCGTGATGGGGTTGTAGGTTTAAAACTTTTCATAAATCTAGTGCGGCAACACATCTAATTTTTGCCCTTCTTTTAATGTAACGATGATTTTTTTATATCCCGGCCTCATGCCGATATTTCTGCCCAATCGACGCGGCTTTGGCTTGGTATTAATTACATTTAATTTAACAATATTAACTTTATAAACGCCCTCAATCACTTTCTTTACTTCGGTAGAATTGGCTTTTTGGTCAACCAAAAAAACATATTTTCCAAGCGCGCTTAAGTCATGGGCTTTTTCTGTAATTATTGGATTTTTGACTAAAAACTTATTCATATTTTTATTTTATCAATCCCACCGCCTCTTTTTCGACTAATATATTCTTATATCTCAACAAATCATAAACATTTAAAGATTGCGCGTCTAAACTTTTTACTTTCGGAATATTAGCCGAGGCGCGGTACATCGCTTTATTGTCTCTGTTTGGCACAATCAAAGCATTTTTCGCTTCCATTGTTTTCAAAATTTGGGAAACTAATTTAGTTTTTGCCTCGCTTAATTTTAAGCTATCTATTATCTTTATTTCTCCCTCGCTTAATTTTTTAGAAAGAATAACGTGGATTGCGGCGCGCAACATTTTCTTGTTGACTTTCTTTTCGTAGTTTCTGTCTTTTGTTGGGCCAAAAGTCACTCCCCCACCTTTCCAGATTGGGGAACGAATGGAGCCATGACGGGCGCGGCCAGTGTGTTTCTGCTTCCAGGGCTTTTTACCACCTCCACTGACATCGGCTCTGGTTTTCGTATGTGCCCAGGGCTCGCGGCGATTGGAAATTTGCGCCGCCAAAACTTGATGCACTAAATCAGCATTCCATTTTTTAGCAAAAATAGCATCGGAAAGATCCATCTGACCTACTACTTCGTTTTTTGTATTGTAGATGTTTGTCTTCATGTTTTTGGATTTTGGATATTAGATTTTGGATTTTAGGGCTTATAGTTTTTTAACTATCCTAACATCCAACATCTAGAATCTAACATCTATAAATAAATCTCTACCTTTGATCCATAGTTCCCAGGAAGCGCCCCTTTCAATAAAACTTCCCGTCCTTCTGGTTTTATCTCTACCACTAAAATATTTTTGATTGTTTTTTGGTCTCCTCCCATTCGGCCGGCCATTTTACGACCGGGATGAACACGCTGTGGAGCGGTACTACCGATAGAGCCCGGCGCGCGAAGGCGATTTTTTTGGCCGTGAGTTTGCGGGCCACCGTGAAAGCCGTGACGTTTCACAACACCTTGGAAACCTCTTCCTTTGGTAACACCAACAACTTTAACTCTTTTGCCTACCTCCAAAGAAGCCATGTCTACACCCTCATCTACTTTCACAACCGAAACTGGAACGACTTTGTCGTCCTTCCAAACTTGCGTCATTTTAACTTTTTTACCAAGTAACTTAAGCATTATTTATGGCGGTTAACGGACCTATTTCATCCTGCTAACACATAATTTATAAATTCAAGTGTTCTATAATAATAAAGGAAAGATGAAAAAATTGCAAGCTATTGACAAGTTAGTAACTACTTGTTATCATTAAATAATGATGCCGTCCTATAAAGAGGAGGATGAAAAATGAAACCGACCGCGCTGGCATCACGCGGTCTTTTTTTATTCCTCTTCTACTTCTCACTTGTGCGATCGTTTATGTGAGAAGTAAAAAAACCGCCGAGGGGCGGTTTAGCTCTCAAGGGGTTTGGGCTGACGCAGTTTTTTCTTTAAGTCTTTAATATTAGTAAATCGCGTTTTTACATGAATGCGAGTACTGGTTAAAGAAAAATTTAACATATCGTTTTCGAACAGTTTATGAAGGAATTTATTAAATAGCTCTGAATCACTTAACGAAGCGGCAATGATCCAATACCCTTTTTCATTTTTATACAAAGAACACTTAATCCCCATCAATGAGAATCTTCGTTCGCCTTTTTTCATTTTCCTTACTCCTAAAAAAATGATTGTTGAATTCTATACCATTTTAATCTCAATGTCTACCCCAGCTGGAAGATTCAAGCGAGAGAGAGATTCGATGATTGCTTGAGTGGGGTTTAGTATATCTATCAATCTCTTATGCACCCGGAGTTCAAATTGCTCGCGGGAATTTTTATGCACAAAGGTCGATCGGTTGACGGTATACTTGTGAGTTTCGGTTGGCAACGGCACCGGACCAATTACTTCCACATCGTGCCGCTTAGCCACTTCTACAATCTGCCGACAAGAATTATCGATCAGCTTGTTGTCGTAAGCCTTAACGCGCAATCGCAATTTTTCTTTTTCTAACTCCTTTTTAGCCATTATTTTATAATTTTTGTAACAACGCCAGCACCAACTGTCTTTCCTCCCTCTCTAATAGCAAATCTTTGCTTATCTTCAAGAGCAACTGGAGCAATTAATTTAACTGATAATTGAACAGTATCTCCCGGCATAACCATTTCCATTCCGGCTGGTAAAATAACTTCACCAGTGACGTCAGTGGTTCGGATATAAAACTGTGGCTTGTAACCTTTGAAGAATGGGGTGTGTCGTCCGCCTTCCTCTTTGCTTAAGATATAAACTTCAGTGTCAA
This sequence comes from uncultured Candidatus Saccharibacteria bacterium, assembly GCA_964368235.1. Classification (GTDB taxonomy): domain Bacteria; phylum Patescibacteriota; class Minisyncoccia; order UBA6257; family UBA11618; genus CAYIZY01. The sequence goes on along the minus strand of CAYIZY010000033.1, from coordinate 15 downwards.
ATTCGGTATGAGGAT
>CAYIZY010000032.1:0-5781 GCA_964368235.1 uncultured Candidatus Saccharibacteria bacterium | reverse complement strand
CTGGAAACAGTTTTAATGATATATCTTTTAATTGGAGATATTTATTAGATGGATTAAAAACAGTTAATTCTAATAACTTGATTTTTGCTTTAAATGGAGGAAATAGGCCAGCAATTTTAAAATCTCCAGAAGATAAATCTTATTTCTATATTTTAATGCCTATTAAATTCTAAACCTGTTTAAATATAATAAATTCTTTTTCTTGAGTCTGATTATCAGAATTATAAATTTTAATTTTAAATTTATTTTGCGTTTCTAAAACAGGATTAATTTGTTGTTTATAGTTAAATTCCTTGCCAAAATTTCCGGCTACATTGTCTATTAATTTTTCATTAAAATAAATTTCAATTTTATTGACATCAGAATTACTTCGAATATTAGCATTTATTAAAATTGGATTAGTAGTAAAGGATCCGTTTTCTGGAGATATTAATTCAAGATTAATTGAATTTATAGTTAATGTAGATTGCTGTTGTTGAATTTGTCCAGGATTCCTTTGCGCCCATTCAATTACCGATCTTTCCCAATTTTCAAATTGAGAGTCAGAACTTGGATTAACAGGAGCTAATCCTAATGGACTATCTTTATTTATGTAATAAAGAATGTCGTGGACTTGGTTGTTAATCACATATTGGCCATTTAAAATTGACTTATCAGTAAAAGTATTATCTGGGCTAGAAAAAGTTTCTGAAGGTTGTTTTTTTAAGGCTTCAGACATAAATTGATTCCAAATTGGCACTGCGGCTAGAATACTACCACCTTTTCTTTGCATTGGCGTATTATCATTATTTCCAGCCCAAACACCAACAACTAATGATGGAGTATAGCCCATAGCCCAGGCGTCACGATAATCGTTAGTAGTACCAGTTTTTAAAGCCACTTCATGTCCTGGAAATACAGTTAAGCCAAAACTGCCGTGAAAAAGTGGGCGACGGGCTTCTTGGTCAGATAAAATATCATTTATTAAACGAGTATATTGATTACTAATAACTCTAACTGCTTTATCTTCATATTTTTCTAAAATCTCTCCTTTATTATCTTTAACTTCTAAAATTAATGATTGGTTATGTTTTACACCATCTTGGGCAAAAACAGAATAAGCTCCCACCAGCTCAATTAATTTAACTTCGCCACCACCGAGCGCCAAAGATAATCCATATCTACTTTTTTCAGTTAAGGTTGTAATGCCAAAATCCTCAGCTGTTTTTAAAGTTGAACCAACTCCAGCTAAATATAAAACTTTTACGGACGGCACATTAATAGATTGAGCCAAAGCGTTTCTAAGATTAATCGGTCCGCGGAAAGTTTCATCAAAGTTTTGGGGAACATAAGGTTTTTCTTTAGTGGTGTCAAAGTCCGTTTCCAGATCAAAAACGATTGTATTGGGCGTGTAACCTTTTTTAAAAGCGGTAATATAAGCAAATGGTTTAATTGCCGATCCCGGTTGACGAAGGCCTTGAGTGGCGACATTAAAATTGCCATCGTTATCTATATCAAAGTAGTCCTTAGACCCAACCAGAGCCAAGATTTGGCCGGTAGTGGCGTCTTGGGCAACTAGGGCGGCATTTTTACCTTCATATAATTCGGTATTTCTTTGGGCGCCTTCGCTAACTGCTTTTTCTGCTAGTTGCTGAAGATCCCAATCAAGGGTTGTAGTAATTTTTAGACCAGCCGTGCGGACAAAATCTTCACCGTATTTACTTTTTAAATAGTCTTGAACAGTAATAACAAAGTGCGGCGCTTTAATGCCTTGTAATGGGGGAGCGAACTTAATTTCTTCTTTTTGAGCCGCGATTTTAGTTTGTTCGCCAATGTATCCTAGAGAATACATTTTTTCCAGGACAATATCTTTTCTGTTTATTAAGTCATCTACGTTAGCGCCGTAAGGGGAATAATAACTTGGCGCTTTTGGCATACTGGCTAAAATTGCCCCTTCAGATAATGTCAGTTCTTTTGCTGGTTTATTAAAGAAGGTTTGGGCGGCTGCTTCAATACCATAAGCGTTGGAGCCATAAGGGATTTGGTTTAAATAAAGATCTAAAATTTTGTCTTTGGTATATTTTTTTTCTAATTGAAAGGATAAAATTAATTCCTTAAATTTTCTATTTAAAGTTCTTTCTGGTGTTAAAAAAACATTTTTAGCTAACTGTTGGGTAATTGTTGATCCACCTTGGACAACTCGGCCGTGTTTTAAATTAGCAACAAAAGCTCGAGCAATACCCCTTAAATTAATAGCTTGATGGTTATAAAAATCTTCGTCTTCGATAGAAAGAGTTGCCGTCTTCACGAAGTCTGGAATATCGGTAAAAAGAATAACAGTTCTTTTCTCTTCGCCGAAGACCTCGTATAATAAAAACTCTCCAGTGCGATCGTAAATTTTTGTTGACTGATTGATTTGGCGAGCGTCAAATGTTTCCGGATCAGGAAGAGTTTTGGCTAGAATTACTAAATAAACTAATAAAAAAGCCGCTCCTAATAAACTAAAGTAAATAGTCAACAAAAATGACCGCTTTATCTTTGTTCTCATAATAAGTGAATATTATATAACAATAACACAAAGCGGTCAAATTTTTTATCACAGGAATACCTATTCAAGTTCTTCGACCTCTTCTTCGTCTTCTAGCTCTAATTCGTCTAATTCTTCTTCTCCATCAAGATCTTCGTCGCTGTCTAATAAATTTTCATCATCAAAATTTTCTTTGGTTTTTTTTGGTGACATTTTATTAATAAAAAAACGTTTTTTAACGACTGTTGCGAACAAGTATATCTAATCGAATTTACGTGTCAACCCCCACACCTAATAGCGATCAGAAATTAATGAAAATCGCTATTAGGTGTGGGGGTCAAGTGCGCTGCTGTGATCGCAATTGCTAGTGCATCGCTGATATCATCAAAGCCTTTAATTTCTTCTATTTTTAACATCGCTGCCACCATCTTAATAACAGCTTTTTTATCAGCCAAACCATAGTTGGTAATTGTTTGTTTTATCTGCATCGGGCCATATTCAGCTAAAGCGATTTTATTTTTTAGAGTTAAATAAACAAATACGCCGCGCGCCTGGGCGACTTCAATTGCTGTTTTCACGTTGCGGGCGAAGAAAATTTTTTCAATTGCTACTAAATCAGGTTTGGTTTTATTTAATAATTCTTCAAACTGATTAGCTAATTGCAGGAATTTTTTATTGGGATTTTTTTCTTTTAAATCAATTACTCCCGAATTCAACATTTTTAAAGGATGGTCGGTAATTAAACCAAAACCAACTCTTGAACTGCCGGGATCAATACCTAAAATTTTCATAAATTATCGAATAACGAATAGTATGCGAATATACGAATTCGTAAATTCGAAATGAATTCGCTATTCGTTAATTTTTAAATTTGTAATTATTCTCTGTACATCGTCCCTTTCCTCAAGTTTTTGGATTAACTTATTTATCTTCTCTCTGTCCTCGTCCGTCGCTTCTTGTGGAAATTTTGCTTTATTTCCATCAAAAGCCCATTTAACACTGCCAACTTCGGCCATTTTCGCCCCATTCTCGCTAAGTAGATGTTTTATTTCAGAAATAGTTCGGTTGTGGTTGTCGGTAATGCATTCAATAATCATTGCGATACTGGCTGGGCCATAGGCTTCAATCACGATTTCTTCTAAATTTTTACTTTCAGACACTTTTTTAATTGCTCGTTCAATATTTTCTTGGGGGACATTATTTTCCTGCGCTTTTTCAATTAAAGAGCGGAGTCGGGGACTTGCCCCCTCACCTAATTTTATATTAGGCGCGGGGGTATATGATTCGGCGCGCACAGCTACTGCGATAGCTTTTAAAACCTTAGAAAACAAAACGCCTCGTTTCTTGTCGGTTCCAGATTTCTGGTGTTTAATTTGACTCCATTTATTATGCCCGGACATAGTTTAGACAATCAAGAAAATATCGTTATTATTAAATCATGTCTGCTATTGAAGATCAATTATTAAAAATTAAACATGAAGCAGAAGAGAGGGAGGCGAAGAGAAAAGCTGAGGCGGCTGGTTTGGAATATTTGGATTTGAATTTAACGCCAGTAGAAACTGACGCGCTTAAAATTATCCCCGAAGAAAAAGCTCGGGCTTTGCAAATTAGCCCGATTCGGCTTAAAGGTCACGATTTGGAAATTGGTATTTTCGATCCGGAAGATCCCGAAGTCCAGAAATTAATCGAAAACCTAAAATCTAAAATCCAAAATCTAAAATCCTACGTCGTCTCCCTAAACGGCCTTGAGCACGCTTGGTCTTTTTATAAATACACCAGTTCGCAGACTGCTTCTATTCACAATCGTTTTGATATTGAAAAAGATCATATTGAAAGTTTATTTAATAAATTAGTTACATTTGATGCAGTAGCGGATGAAATTCATGATTTTGATTTTCAAAAATCTCCAACAGGCCAAATTTTAGAGATTATATTGGCCGGGGGATTGGCTAATCGGGCTTCTGATATTCACTTTGAGCCGGAAGCAATTTATGTGAAAATTCGCTATCGAGTGGACGGAATTTTGCACGATATTGTGTCGGATTTGCCAACGAATATTTATTCTCAACTTTTAAACAGAATGAAATTATTAGCAAATTTAAAATTAAATCTTCAACATGAGCCGCAAGACGGACGATTTAGCCTCGGTCTTATAAATAAAGAAATAGAAATTCGTCTTTCAGTGGTGCCTTCGGAATTTGGCGAAACAGTGGTGATGCGCTTGCTCGATCCCGATATTTTAAAAATCGGTTTAAAGGATTTAGGTTTTCGTGCTGATGATTTAGTAATTATTGAGCAAGAACTAAAAGAGCCAAACGGCATGATTTTAAATAGCGGCCCGACCGGTTCTGGTAAAACAACTACTCTTTACGCATTTTTACGCGCCAAAGAAAATCCCGAAATAAAAATTATTACTATTGAAGACCCGATTGAATATCATTTAGAAGGAGTGGAGCAGACGCAGGTCGAATCAGAAGCTGATTCGACCCCGAACACAGCTGGAGGGGTCGGCTATAATTTTGCTAACGGCCTCCGAGCTATCATGCGGCAAGACCCCGATGTGATTTTAATTGGCGAGATTCGAGACAAAGAAACGGCCGAGATAGCAATCCAAGCTGCCTTGACTGGCCACTTAGTTTTTTCCACGGTGCACGCAAATGACGCGGTAGGAGTTGTACCCCGGCTTTTGGACTTAGGAATAAAAGATACTAGTATTGAACCAGCTTTAAATTTAATTATTGCCCAAAGATTAGTAAGGAAGCTTTGTGAGAATTGTAAAAAACCGGCCGAACTTTCACCAGAATTAAAATCTAAAATCCAAAATCTAATATCTAGTCTGCCGTCTCGGGTAGATAAATTTCAATATCAAGAATGGAAAATTTTTACAGCGGGCAAATGCGAAAAATGCGCCAACACCGGCTACAAAGGCCGTATTGGTATTTACGAATTATTAAGGGAGGGCGTGGACAAACTTCCCGAAGTGACAGTCCAGCAGGACGGTTTATTAAAAGTTATTTCTGGGATTACTACGGTAGAGGAGATAGAGGCCGTTACTGGGCCAATTAAATAAAAACAGGACCCAACCTAAATGGTCGGATCCCATAACCAGTTCTCCTGCTGTGCGGTCAGGCCGCCGTCCCCAATCAACCACTGGTAAAATTAATTAGACTTTCAGCATCTCTTATATTGTATATTATAATATACCATTAGTCAATAGCTGTTGGTATAATCCACGCACATATTGTGGAATAAGCTAGGATTTAAGCGGATAATTG
>CAYIZY010000031.1:0-5845 GCA_964368235.1 uncultured Candidatus Saccharibacteria bacterium | reverse complement strand
TATATTTGCAACAAGTTAACATCAAAACAGTCTCAAATGTTATGGACGAGTACACTCACTTGTTTCAAATAAAATTCGTGCTATAATAGCATCAGATGAGTAGCGCCACAAAACATGTCTTAAAAATAATATTAATTTTAACAATTATCGCTGTTTTTGTGTTGAGTTTTGTTGATATTGGGAGTTTTAGCAGGAGGCCAACTCCAATTCAAGAATTTACCAATCCCACTTCCGATCCGTTCACAGTTGGCCCAAGTTCATCCCCACCAAGACCAGTAAAATAAATAAGCGGGCGTCGTATAGTGGCTATTATGGGAGCTTGCCAAGTTCCAGATGGGAGTTCGATTCTCCTCGCCCGCTCCAAAAATAAAGCCGCGAGTTTTCCCGCGGCGATTACGCTAATAACGAGTTTTCAACTTAAAAAACTTTCTCTTGCCGATTTGGAGAACGGACTCGTTTTTTATTTTAATAATTTCGTTTGGATTATTTTTTACTTCGTCATCAATCTTTACACCCCCCTGCTCTATCAATCGCCTCGCCTCACTTTTACTTTTCACGCCAGTCATTAGTAATAAATCCACAATTCGTAATTCAGAGTCCGTAATTCGCAATTCTGGCATATCTTTCGGTTTTTCTTTATTGGAAAAAACATTTATAAAATTCTCCACCGCCGCTTCCGCCGCTTTTTGTCCGTGATACATTTCCACGATAATCCTCCCCAAAGCCAATTTGGCGGTTCGCGGATCTTCTCCAAGCGGAAATTCTGCGTCAGTGAGACACTCGTAGTATTTTGGCAAAAGCTCGTCTGGCACAGACATAATTTTGCCAAACATTTCGTTTGGCTCCGCATCCAAAGCAATGTAGTTTCCTAAACTCTTGCTCATTTTTTTTACACCGTCTAAACCCTCAATTAGAGGTAAAGTTAAAATATTTTGAGGTTTCATCCCCATTTTTTCCATTAATTGCCTGCCGGCTAATAAATTTAATTTTTGGTCCACTCCACCTAACTCCAAATCAGCTTTTAAAACTACCGAGTCATAAGCTTGCATGATTGGATATAAAAGCTCATGCTCCCCTACTGGACGATTTTCTTCCAACCTTTTAGAAAAATCTTCCCGCTGGATTAATTGCTGGACAGTAAAATTACTAACTAATTTTAGAATATCGGCAAAATTTAGTTTAGAAAACCACTCGCTATTATACCTAACTTCCAAATTTTTTAAATCCAAAACTTTTCCGGCATGCTCTAAAAACCTTTTTAAATTACTTTGTATTTTTTCTTCAGTGAGAGGTTCGCGGGTGCCGACCCTACCAGATGGATCGCCAATCATTGCCGTATAGTCTCCGATAATTAAAATAGCTTGGTGACCAGCATCTTGAAATTGCCTCAATTTTCGCAATGGCACAGTGTGCCCCAAATGCAAATCCGGCGCGGTGGGATCAATTCCCAACTTCACCCTTAATTTTTGACCAGAATCTTGAGCCTGTCGAAGGACTTTTTCTAAGTCTTCTTGGACAATTACCTCCGAAACTCCCCTAGTTAGCAGTTTATCTATCATAGTATTTATTTATATTAACAAAATTGAGAGGTTTCTCGCCACTTGACAGCGTGTAGTTATGTGTGCTATACTCTAAACAGCGAAGTGACCCCGAATTCACCCCAACAACTCCTGAAAGGAGAAATGTTATGGACGAGCGAGTTTTACGAAGATTACTTTGTTGCGTGAGGATCGTGGCCAAAGAGAGCAGAGAGTTGGCGGATGAATTGTTTACAGTTCTCTCCATCCAACCAGGTGTTGCCATCATACTAAAAAATGCGAAGAAGGATGGTGGCGATCCGTTGTTGGCCCTTCAAGAGACTGAAGAATCTCTAGAAGATCGGTTGCTTCAAGAGGAGATCACTCGATCAACTGTAGAGGAGACCATCCGAGCAACTGAAGGAGTGCATGATCGCCGATAGGCGTGACACACCGCCCCCGAAGAAACGGAAAATCCGTTCACTTCGTGGGCGGATTTTCTTTTCCTCCAGCGCTAAATCTTTTAACAATTAAAAATCAATAAATTGGACGAGCTACGCCTCTGGCATATGTTTCGTGGAGAACATCGCGCAGGCCGATTTAGATTGGTTGTTTTGTTATAATTATTTTGCGAACAAAACATAAATTGGCCGAGCGAGAAGAAAATTTTGCCGCTGGAGCAAAATTATTCTGGTTCTCACAGAAATATATGCCAGAGGTGTAGCGTTATTTTTTACTCTTCACAATCTCATCAATCAATCCATACTCCTTCGCTTCCCCTACAGTCATATAAAAATCCCTATCAGTGTCTTTTTCAATTTTAGATAATGACTGTCCAGTATGTTTAACTAAAATCTGATTCAGACGATCACGAGTTTTTAAAATTTGTCTAGCGTGAATTTCCACTTCGGTGGCTTGTCCCTCTGCTCCGCCCATCACCTGGTGCAATAAAACCACCGAATTCGGTAAAGCGATTCTTTTACCCTTACTGCCAGCCGCTAATAAAACAGCGCCCATGGAAGCGGCTAATCCCACACATACAGTAGAAACATCCGGCTTTACATATTGCATAGCGTCATAAATAGCCAGTCCCGCGGTAACTGATCCCCCCGGACTATTCAAATACAATTTAATATCCTTTTTCGGATCTTCATGTTCTAAAAATAAAAGCTGGGCAATAACGATATTAGCAATTGTGTCATTGATTGGCCCGCCCAAAAAAACTATCCTCTCTTTTAATAATCGAGAATATATATCATAAGCGCGCTCGCCATAGGTTGATTTTTCTATAACTGTTGGAATTAAATATTGGTTTGATTCTTCGCTCATAAATTTTCTAAAAATTTAAATACCTTTTGATTTTGAATAACGCCGTAATAATAATCGTAAAGCTTTGGGTTGTCAACATACTTCCCCATTTCTTCCGTTGTCGGTTCTAATTTTTCTAACTGGGCAACTTTATAAATCACCAAATGATCAGCAATATTCTTTTTTGCTTGTTCTTCGGTTAAGCCTTGCTCCTTAGTTTTATTAATCATAATTTGGGGAATATCAATTTTTGAACCTTCAATAATCTCCACGAGAACTTTCAAACGTTGAATATCTCGCTCCCGCTCTTCTTTTTCCGTTTTTAAACCATCGCCAACACTCTTTTTTAAGTCTTCTTCATTCTTAAAGTTTTTTAAGTCCGCGCCGGATTTTTTAATAAATTCCAAAGATTTTTCCATTTCCTCTAGAGTGACAGTAATTTCTTTTTTCTCTTTAGAGAATTTTTCATTGGCTTTTTTGGCAATTTTTTTATAGTCAGCTAAAATAACTTCCGGAAAAATAGTTAAATCAACTTCATATTTAAAATTAGTGCCATCGCCTTTGATTGTAACGCTTGGCTTATCAATAACACTCCAGTTATTTTCTTCAGCTAATTCGTTCAAACCAAAACGTACCGCGTCATTCGCCGCCTGCTCAAAAACTTTTTCCTGATTTAAAGCCTGGCCCGCTAGTTCTTTTGGCGCCTGCCCAGGGCGAAAGCCCTTAAGATGAACCTTAGAAATGGCGACATCATAAACCCTTTGCCAATAAACTTTAAATTCCTCCGGGGTTAGTTCAACTTCAAGATGAATTATTGATCCGGATTGTTTTTTAAAATCTGATTTCATATTTAAAAATCTTCTTTATTTAATTTTGATTGTCTTAAAATTGACTTAAAAGTTCCCATTGGAATTTCTTTTCTTCCAGCAGGAACTATGACCGTAATTGTATTTTTAGAAAATTTTCTAAATTTTATATGACTACCTCTTTGAGAAACAAAATTAAAGCCGTTTTGCTGAAGAGTTTTAATAATCTCTTCAGACGAATGCAATTTAGGCATGCTGAAGATTTAGATCTAAAATTTCCAGTTTTTCTATTTTAGTAATATCAGAAGCATCTGCATCCTCAAAATATAATTCTAAGGCCTCATCTAAATTTTTTAACGCTTCCTTTTTAGTTTTATCAAAACTGGAAACATCTACATTTAAACATTGAGCCACATAATATTTTCCTTCTTTCCAAATAGCCACTTTTAATCCTATTTTTGATAAATTTTTCATTACCTTAATCTAACAAAATTTTTCAATAAAATCAAATAAAAAATTCGCCCCGGCACATAGTGCAACGGGGCGGTTCCTTTTTCTTTAAAGTGGCTTAAAATAAGGGTTTTTAGGGCTATAGAAATGGGACCAACAACAAGGCGATGATATTTATCACTTTAATTAAGGGGTTAATTGCCGGACCGGCGGTGTCTTTATACGGATCTCCCACCGTATCCCCAGTAACAGCCGCCTTATGCGCCTCCGATCCCTTGCCGCCATGATGCCCCTCTTCAATATGTTTTTTGGCATTGTCCCAGGCGGCGCCACCAGTGGTCATTGATAAACCAAGAAACAGTCCGGAAATAATTGATCCGATTAAAAAACCTCCCAAAGCGGCGCTTCCCAAAAAGAAACCGACAATCAAAACTAAAGCAATGGAAATAGTTATCGGCAAAATCATTTTTTTCAAAGCGGCTTGGGTAACAATATCCACCGCGCGGGCATAGTCTGGTTTAGCAGTGCGATCCATAATACCGGGGATTTCCCTAAACTGGCGGCGAATTTCGTCTACCACGGCGCCAGCCGTTTCTCCAACGGCCTTCATCGTCATTGAACTAAATAAATAAGGCAAAGCCGCTCCTAAAAAAAGGCCGGCCACCACCCATGGATTTTGCAAGACAAGGAGCGGCGCTATTGCTTGGCTTAATTCATTAGTAAAACCATTAAACAAAACCAATGCCGCCAATCCCGCCGAAGCAATGGCGTATCCTTTGGTAACGGCTTTAGTCGTGTTGCCTACCGCGTCTAAAGCATCAGTAACTTTTCGAACATGCTCCGACGCGCCGGTCATTTCGGCAATGCCGCCGGCATTATCAGTAATCGGTCCGAAAGAATCAATCGCCACAATTATGCCAGCCACCGAAAGCATTGCCGTCACCGCTAAAGCCACCCCCACAATTCCGGAAAAATAATAACTGGCTAAAATTCCGCCGACAATAATTAAAATAGGCGCGAATGTTGCCTCCATGCCAACCGAAAGGCCAATAATAATATTTGTGCCGTGTCCCCATCGAGAGGCCTCGGAAATGGATTTGACCGGCCTATATTTTTTAGCCGTGTAATAATCTGTTACTACTACCATTGCCGCCGCCACCGCCAATCCAATCAATAAACTGTAAAAAATATTCAAAAAATCTTGAATAAAATAATTCAAAACGCCATAAAAAAGCGCAGCCGAAATAACGATTGTCGCGCCAAGTCCCTTGTAAAGAGCGCCCATAATTGAGCCCCTTCCTAATCTGACAAAAAACCCCCCAATTAAAGACGCGATCAAAGCCACCGAAACGATTACTAAAGGCAAGGGACTTTTTATTAAAAGCAAAGCGGCAATCAGAGAAACGACAATCGTCTCAAAAATATCGGCTGCCATGCCGGCGCAATCGCTGACATTGTCGCCGGTGAGATCGGCGATCACGCCCGGATTTCTAGGATCGTCTTCAGGAATATTCGCTTCCACCTTTCCCACTAAATCCGTGCCAACATCAGCCGCTTTAGTAAAAATCCCCCCTCCCAAGCGGGCGAAGACTGAAATTAAACTGGCGCCAAAACCCAAGCCAATTAAAGAAGAAATATTTTCCGGAAAAACAAAATAAAAAATTGCGGTAGATAAAATGGCTAATGCAGCCACTAAAAATCCCGTTACCGAACCGGCGCGAAAAGCCAAAGACAAAGCTGGCGCCATTCCCCTCTCGGCGGCGG
>CAYIZY010000030.1:0-6154 GCA_964368235.1 uncultured Candidatus Saccharibacteria bacterium | reverse complement strand
ACAAAATCCCCTACTTTTACCACATCTTCCACTTTTTTCACGAAGCCATTTTTTAACTCTGAAACATGGATCATGCCGTCCATTCCCGGGCCAAATTCTAAAATCGCGCCAAAGTCTAAAACTTTCACGATCCTGCCCTCAACCATTTCACCAATTTGATATTCGTGGGTAATCGCTTCTACTTGTTTAAGCGCCGCTTGGGCGGATTCCACAGTTGATCCATACACATAAACTTTACCCGATTGGTCAATATCAATACCGGTAGCTTTTGTTTGGGCAATAATTCCATTAATCACTTTTCCGCCGGGGCCGATTACCTCGCCAATTTTGGCCGGATTAATATTTATAGAATAAACAATTGGCGCATAGGCGGAAACTTGGGCTCGTGGTTTATCTAAAGTCTGTTCCATGGCTTTTAAAATATGAAGTCGGGCTTCTTTGGCGGCGGCTAATACGTCCCCAATCATTTTTGGCGTAACGCCCTGTATTTTCACATCCATTTGGATTGCCGTGACACCATCTTTTGTGCCAGCGGCCTTAAAGTCCATGTCACCATAGTGATCCTCCGGCCCTTGGATATCGGTTAAAACTTTGTATTGCTTGCCGTCAGAGTCCATTATCAAACCCATCGCAATTCCCGCAGCCATTTTTTTAATTGGCACTCCAGCGTCCATTAAAGATAAACATCCGGCGCAAACCGAAGCCATTGAAGAAGATCCATTGGAAGATAAAATTTCTGAAACAATACGAATTGTGTAGGGAAACTCATCTTTGCTTGGAATTAAATTTCGCAAAGCTTTTTCTGCTAAAGCGCCGTGTCCGATTTCCCGGCGGCCTGGGCCACGGAAAAAACCCGTTTCTCCAGTTGCATAGGGTGGGAAGTTATAATGTAAAATAAATCTTTTCTTTCCGGAAAATTCCATTGATTCGATGGACTGCTCATCATCGGGCGGGCCAAGGGTGGTTAAGGCAAGCGCTTGGGTGTTGCCTCTCATAAATAAAGCTGATCCATGGACGCGTTCCAATAAACCAACCTCCGCTCCTAAATCTCTCACCTCATTTAATTTACGGAAATCCGGCCTTTTTTCCGATTCTAAAATATTTTTATGAACTGTGGCATCCACCTCTTCCTCAAGAATTTTTGCTGCAGCGCCAAAATCATCTTTGCTAAATCCATCGGTGATTAATTTCTTTTCCAGATTTTTCCGCAAATTATAAAAATTATCCACGCGGGCCATTTTTGTTTTAGTGTAAATCGTATCTTCTAATTTATCGGCAACAAAATCTTTTACCGCCTTTTTTAATTTTTCATCTGGTTCGGCAATCGCCACTTCCGCTTTTGGCTGTCTAATTTGCTTCACTATTTCATTTTGGAATTTAATAAGATTACTAATTTCTTTTTGGCCGATCTCCAGTGCTTCAACAACTTCTTTTTCTTGAGCTTCAATGCCTTCAAACTCAATCATATTTATTTTGTCGGCGGTGCCGGAAACTAAAAGATCGAACTCAAAACCGCTATTTAAATCTTCTGTGGAAGGATTTATAACCAAACCATTATTTGCCATTTTGGCGATTGTTAAAGCGGCTACCGGGCCATTCCAGGGCACATCAGATATCGCTATTGCGGTGGAAGCGGTTAATAAGCCAATAAAGTGAGGATCGAATTTTGGGTCTAAAGACAATATAGTAACAACAACTTGAATATCGCGTCGCATGCCATGATTGAATAATGGGCGGATCGTGCGGTCGATTAAGCGTCCGGAAAGAACTGCGTGTTCAGAAGCTCTCCCCTCACGGCGCATATATTGTCCGCCTAAAATTTTTCCTACAGCGTAAAACTTCTCTTCATAATCCACGGTCAAGGGCAAATAATCTTTGTCGCTACGGTCTTCCTTGCTCATCACTACAGTTGCTAAAACTACTGTTCCACCATATCGGCCGATTACAGCAGAATTGGCTTGTTCCCCTATTTGGGAAACTTCCATGCTCAAAGGCTTACCTTGAAAATCTAATTTAAATTCCTTTCTGTTCAACTTCATTTTGTTTTTCTTGCTTTATTTCTTTATTGATAAAATTTTGTTCGACAGGCGCTGTTGGTCGGTGAGCGTTGTTTTTGTGGCCAGCTGCCCTCTTACTGCTTAAAATAACTTTTGGGATCTCTTCAATATTTATAAAAGCATCGGCCGCCTCTTTTAATTTGGCAGAGGTGCTGCGATTGAAAGCGGCTACCTCAACGTTTCGTCCCTTGCCCCATTTTAAATATTCTACTAATGGTATAAAATCGCCATCTCCAGTTACTAAAATTATTGTATCTAAGAAATCGGCCATGCGGATTGCATCCACGGCCATACCGACATCCCAGTCGGCTTTTTTCGCCCCGCCATGAAAGATTTGGATATCTTTACTGCGTAATTCCACGCCGGTTTTTTCTAATGCGTCGAAAAATGCCGCTTCCCCGCCCTCGATATTGTCGTCTGTTTTCACGACATATCCAATTGCCCTAATTAATTTCCTGCCCGCTAAAAGGCCCTTGATAAGTTCTTTATAATTAACACGCGCCCGAAAAAGATTTTTTGATGAGTGATAAAGATTTTGAACGTCTATAAAAATTCCTACTCGTTGATCTTTATGTGTAATCATTTTTCTATTTTACTATAAATTTAACTTCTTAGTTAGAGAACTAAGAGTTTTCGGATCCACTTTTTCTAAATAGTTAATTAATCGGCGTCTTTTTCCAACCATTTTCAATAAACCGCGTCGGGAGATATTGTCTTTTGGATTTTTCTTTAAGTGGCTGGTTAAGTCGGAGATTTGACGGGACAACAAAGCAACCTGCACCGTAGTTGAGCCAGTATCTTTGTCGTGAGCTTTGTGATCGTTAATAATTATTTTCTTTTTTCTTGTAGTTAACATATGTTTATAATTTCTAAATCCTAAGCTCTAATTTCTAATGAATTTCTAATTTTTTTTAAATCTTTGAAATTTCTAAATTTTTGACATTCATTAGATATTAGGACTTAGGGTTTTGTAATTTAATAATATTATTTCTTCATCTTAAGTATAATTCTCTTCTCCTGTGGTTTAACCAACTCAATCGTAAAGGTATACGCCTTCCCCAATTCTAATTGCTTTTTCATCTCCTCTACGCTGCCGAATTGGGAGACGTGGATTAATCCCTGAATATCTTCGTCTAGGACAACGAAAGCGCCAAATGGGTTAAATCGGCTAACGGTACCAGAGACATCACCCCCTTCCTTATATTTATCAGCCACTTTATCCCAAGGATTAGATTTAAGCGCTTTTAATGATAATGAAATTCGACCATCTTTAATTTCTACAATTTTTACCTTGATCACTTCGTTAATCTTTACCAATTCTTTTGGATTTTCGATCAATCTGTGGTCAAGTTCGGAAATATGTATTAAACCTTCAAGGCTTGGATCGTTAGCGAATTTAATGAAAACACCAAAGTCAGTGATGCCAGAAACAATACCATCAACTAAATCCCCCACTTTATATTTATCTAAAAGTTCTTTGACATTGGCGCTGGTGTTAGATAATTCTCTTTCAGAGATAATTAATTTATTATTTCTCGGATTGAAATCTATTACCTTTACATTTAATTCTTGGCCAACTAACTTCTTCAACTCTTCGGTGATGCGGGTGCGATTGCCGTCATCGATTTTTGGATAGTGATCAGGTGAAAGTTGGGAAACGGGCAGGAAGGCCTTTAGGTCGTTGATTTGGGCTAGCAACCCTCCGGCATTTGCTCCTAATATTTTTACCGCAACAACCTCTCCGGAATCACCAAGCTCTTTAATTGTTTGCCAAGACTTTTGTTTGTCGGCTTCGGTGAGAGAAAGTTCAACGTAACCTTTGTCGTTTTCTGATTCTACTACCTTGGCTAAAATTTTTGCTCCCGGTTCAAGATTTTTTATTACGTCTTGGGCATTCACATATTCCCTTCCATATACAATACCGGTGCCGAATCGCTTTAGATCAAAAAATGCCTTCTTAGCGCCAAGCTCAATGAACTCGCCATCAACCAAATCCCCCGCCTTCAAGGTGGAAATTAAGTTGGTGTCATTCTTCAGCAACTGGGCTAAAGGTGAATTAATTTTTTTGGCGGTAGAAGTAGCCATTTATAATGTAAGTGAATTATATGCTTTTTTTCTGGTAATTGCAATAGCAGTTGACTTTTTGACATAAGTTAGTTACTATCCATGCTAGTTGTTTGATCCCAGATTTTACTTTAAGGAGGATGAGATGGTCACTGAAACATATGATCAAGTAGATGTCACCAGAGAACATAGCAATACTAAAAAAAAGAAGAGTAAGCTAAATTTGCGAAAAGTTTGTTTCGTGTCACTAGTAGTTGCTGTTTTAACTTTTATAGCCACTTACTTTTATTGTATTTTTAGTGAGCTAGATCATCTCATTGCCAGATCATTTTTTGGTGCGGTTATAGCTTTCCCCATCTTCTTTTTTGTTATTCTCTTGCTTGATGCCATTTCAACGCTAAACATTGCCGACAAAAAAGAGGTTATCTTCTTATAAAAAGGCGAGGATGATAATATTCTTGTAATTGGTCCATTCTTAACCGATGTAAACGAAGACGAAGATGATGCTATATCATATTTGGAAAATAATAACTGGAGTATCAAAGAAAATTCTAAATATTGGACGAATCCGGAATTTGAAAACTACAAGGCCTTTGTAAAAACTCTGGAAAGCGCCCGGTTCCAATTGAAATAGTATTTCGCCCCGCATCCGCGGGGCTTTGTTTTTTCAAACAAAAAATCCCATCAAGTGATGAGATTCTTTGCGCGGAGACAGGTGGACTCGAACCACATCTCATAAAGTGAGACCCATTGGTTATCAGACAAGGATTGGCACCTGCCAATTTCAGTCTCCACATCTCCGCGAATTAAAACTAACAACAAGTATTAAAAAAATAAAGCCCTCTTTCGAGAAGCCTTATTTTTAGGTCCCACTTTCGTAGGATGTGTCCTTGCCTGATAACCGTAATTTATTTATATCATAAAATGTTAATTCTGGTCAAGTTAGTTTTATTTATTCGTTATTTTTTCTAAAAACTCTTTCTTGCTCCCCTATTTTGCGGAGTTGATTTCCACCTAAAAATCTGCTATAATTTAGCCATGATTATCAACTCGTGTGGAGGCGGATGCTTCCGAATTCAGACTGGAGGTCTTACTTTAATGACTGAGCCGTTTGAGGAAGATTTATCTAATCGTTTTAAGCCCGATATTTTATTAAAAAATAGATATAATTTGAGCGCCTACGGAACTAAATCTGATTATTTTATCATTGAAGGTCCCGGCGAATATGAGGTTAAAGGAATAGAAGTTATCGGCTTTCAAAAAGGAGTTTATTTGGTGAAAGCGGAAGAAATGAAGTTGGGTTTTGTTGCGCCAATTGCTTTGGGTAAAGATAGTTTTGAAATCGCCGAGCAGTTAGAGGATGTGGATATTCTTTTCATTCCCATTACCGAGCAATCAGAAAAAATTATCAAACAATTAGAACCAAAAATAGTTATTCCAGCCAGCCCCGATTACCAGCAGTTATTAAAAGCTTTCAACCAAAAAGCCGAACCGCAGGAAAAATTAACTATTAAAAAGAAAGAAGTTCCGGAAAATGGGCCACAGATAGTTTTTTTATCTAGCTAATTTTAAATTTTAAATTTTAAAGTATAAATTTCAAATTAATTTAAAATTTTAAATTTGAAATTAAAAATTTATGCGAAAGTTTATCAAAAAAGTGCAAAAATCTGATGAAGGTACAAAAACCCTTTGGACTTGGATTTTAACAATCGCTATCGGATCAGTTGTGATTTTGGCCTGGATTGCTTATCTTAATCTAACGGTAGATAAAATAAGTTTTGATAACCTTGTAAATCCGCCCAAAGAAACTTCTTTTAGAGAAACTTTTATTGCTGGTGTTCTGGCAATCCGCACCCAAGCCGCTCAAGGGGCAAGGGTTTTAAATAGAGAAAACTTATTGGATATTATCGTGCCACAGAAGGATTTCGTGTATGATGGGTTGGAGAAGATTAGAGAGATAAAATTACCATAAGAATTCCAAAACCCTAAATCCTAATATCTAATGAATATCAAAAGTTTAGAAATTTCAAAAA
>CAYIZY010000029.1:0-6177 GCA_964368235.1 uncultured Candidatus Saccharibacteria bacterium | reverse complement strand
CGCCCCTTTCTTGGAGTTAAAATGCTTATTAGAGATTAGCATTTATTTCGCAAAAGCGCAAATCTGCTGTATGTTCATTAATACCTGGCGCAAATTCTGTCCCACCTCTACAACAAATTTTTAAATAAAGCCGCTGGACGAATCAGCGGCGTTTTTTTATTCTTAAGTTGAACATTGAAAACAACATTCTGAAAGGAAGAAATTATGAACTTCTTAATTCTTGCCTTTACCTTATTTTTGTTTGATGAAAATCCAATATTTAAAAATGCTCTTAATGCTTCAGTTTATATTAGTATAGAAAGCGAAAAGGCCCGTAGCCACGGTAGCGGAGTTATTATAAGCTCTCTTCCCGAAAAAAATGGACGAGATTTTGATACATATATTCTGACCGCTACTCATTTGTTTGATGAAAAAATAAAGGAGGAAATTTGGGTTTCTGTTTTTGATAATCAGGAAATAAAATATAAAGCGGAAATTTGTAAAAAAACAAAACTTGCGGACAATGAACCAGACTTGACCTTAATAAAAATAAAAACGCTGCGGCAAATGGCATTTGTAAAAATCGCCGACGCCAACTATGAGCTAAAGGTTGGTGAATCGGTAATTCAAATCGGTTGCCCAAATGGCAAAAGACCACCGACAATCATGGAGGGTAATCCGATTATTACAGCTATTAATCGTTATTTAGGATATGGAAATATAGAGTGCTCTGGAGAACCACAAGAAGGGCGATCTGGTGGTGGACTTTTTAATTCTCTTTATGAAATTATTGGTATTTGTAATAACCGTGAACCAAAAGAGAAAAAAGGGATTTATACCAGCTTAGCGGAAATTAGAAAATTTCTAACTGGCCCGGAATGGCAATTCCTTATTGGAAAAAATAATCCACCGCTAATTACAACCGATATTTTTTTTGAGAAGCATAAAGACATTGAACTAACAGATTTGAATGATCAAAAAATTCAATTCTCTTCTCTACAAGGAAAAGTTATTTTTATTAACTTTTGGGCTACCTGGTGCATTCCCTGTGTTAGCGAATTGCCAAGCATGCAACGGCTTTATGACAAACTTAAAAATGAGGAACAAATAGTTTTTCTTTTTATTGGCGATGAAGAACAAAAAACTCTTCAAGATTTTCTGAAAAACCATAATCTGAACATACCAGTTTACAGAATAACAAATGGCGCGCTGCCACTCGAGAGACCAGTAATACCGATGACCTATATAATTTATAAAGATGGGAAAAATCTTTACAAACATTCTGGATCAGCAGTTTGGGATACCGAAGAAATGATTAATGGATTAAAAAATCTGATGAAGTAAAAAGCCCGAGATGGGCTTTTTTAATTAAAACCTAGTCTACTATTCCAAATTCGGCAAAAAGTTTTTCGTAAGGTTTAAGTGTTTCAATGGCCTCTTTGCGATTAATTGTAAAATCAGGATCACTGGTAATTTTAAGCGCGACCCGATGAGATTCTACAATATCCTCTAAATTTGGTATTTGCTCAACAGTTGCTTGTCTCAATCGGCCATCCATTGTTTCGCTGTAAAATCCGCTCAATTTTAGTATTTCGTCAAAAATTTTGTCCGCTTCTAAAATAGCCTCTTTTAAGTTGGCTAGCGTGCCTTTCTGAACTCTCAACAAAACCTGCTGCCAGGCCTGGCGAGCTCTCCGACGAGCAAGATTTTTTAATCCTAAACTATCAATATATCCTTCAGTTTTTATATTGATATATGGCGACTTAATAATAGAATAAATGACACCAGCAACAAAAAGAGCCGAGACAAAAAGTGACCCAAGATGAAACCAAAAAATATTATTATATATAAAATCAAATGTTGATTTTAAAAAAAACCAGAATTGGGAAAAAAACTCCATTTATTAATATTAGCATTATTTTTCGAAAAGTTGCCCAATACCTAAAATGTCCGCCTCTCGCCAATATTTACCGATCAATTGAAAACCCGGGGGGATAGAAACTGCTGGTAATCCAGCCAATTTCGCCGGAATTGTAAAAATATCCGCTAAATAAAGAGACATTGGATCGTCTATTTTCTCACCGATTTTAAATGGCCCTGTTGGAGCAACCGGCGTTAAAATAACATCTACTTTTTTAAAAGCTTCATCGAAATCTTGTTTGATTAATGAACGGACTTTCTGCGCCTTGCTGTAGTAGGCATCATAATAACCGGACGAAAGCACAAAGGTTCCCAAAATAATTCTTCTTTTGGCTTCAGCGCCAAAACCCAAGCTACGCGTTTTAAAGTAAATCTCTTTCAATGTTTTTGCTGAATTTTCTATTTCGGGAATAGCCGAATATCTAATTCCATCGTATCTAGCCAAATTAGAACTCACCTCTGCCGGGACAATGATATAGTAACAGGATAAAGCGTATTTTGTATGCGGCAAAGAAATTTTCTTGAATTTAAAACCGAGACCTTTTAATTTTTCAATGGCTAAATTTATATTTTTTTCAACATCTTTACTCAAGCCACCGGCAAAATATTCTTCTGGAAGGCCGATTGTTAACTCTTTTATTTTTTCAAAATCAGGACTTGTTAATTCTTCGCCATATTCCGTAGGGGCGCTCGTTGCATCATACGAATCTTGGCCTGAAATAGTTTTGAAAACCCAAGCCGCGTCTTCGACGGTTTTAGTAAGTGGACCAACTTGATCCAGACTGGAAGCCATGGAAATTACGCCATATCGAGAAACAGCGCCATAAGTTGGACTTAAGCCAACAATATTACAAAAGGTAGCCGGCAAACGAATAGAACCACCAGTATCCGAACCTAAAGCGGCGACGGCCATATCCGCCGCTACTGCCGCCGCCGAACCGCCCGACGAGCCACCAGGCACGCGAGACAAATCATGGGGATTTTTTGTTTTTTTAAAGGCGGAATTTTCTGTTGAGGAACCCATTGCAAATTCATCTAAGTTTGTTTTTCCTAAAAAAACCGCTCCGGCATTTTTTAATTTTTTAATTACGGTGGCATCGTAAACGGCCTTATAATGTTCTAATATTCTTGAGCCAGCTGTAGCGGGTTGCCCTTCAATTAAAATATTGTCTTTAATGGCCATCGGCACGCCGGACAGCATATCTATTGGTTTATTTTTAGCGATTAACAAGTCTGTTTTTTCGGCTTGTAAATAAGCGGCCTCTTTATCTACGCTCAAAAAAGCATCAACTTTTTTGTCTTCTACATCAATCCATTTGAAAAAATTCTGCGCCAATTCTAAAGCAGAATATTTTTTATTTACTAAATCCTCGTGCGTTTGTTTAATTGTTAAATTATACAGGTGTTTCATAGTTTTTGATTTTGGATATTAGATTTTGGATTTTAGGGCCTAATATCTATAATCTAAAATCTCTTAAAGTACCTTTGGTACTTTTAAAAAGCCTTTTTCCACTTCTGGGAAAGAGTCAATTATTCGGCCTTCGATGTTGGTCATTTCCGATTTTTTTCCAAAATCAACTTCATCTTCCCGAAAAACATTACGCAACAAAGTACCACCGGTCATCGGCTCAACTTTATCAGTATTCAATTCTTTGAGCTCCTCAAAATGCTTGAGAATTTTTTTTAGATCTTTTAAAAGTTTTTTAGATTCTTCGGGAGTGAGTTCGATTCGAGCTAATTCAGCCAGATGCTCTAAAGATTTTCTACTTATGATAGCCATGGCATTATTGTAGAGGAAAAACTCTCCTTCGCCAAGGCTACGGCGGAACGAAGAAAAAAGAGGGGCCTGTACCGGATTGGGTTCGGTACAAGGCCTCTAGCACAACTTGAGCGCTGCCTGCCCGCAGAACCGGTATTGCCATCCAGGGGCAACCCCAATTTAGCCGAACAGGTAACACTACTTCCCTCTCTGTTTTCAAATTAATAGGCGGTCCGACCTCGGGAGTCGGACCGCCTGGTTTCTCGGAAATGGCAAGATAAATATTAGCTGTGGATTTCGCGCGGTCTCTCCAAGGATTAAGGCCTTGGAGAAAGAGGCGCCTTATCGGCAAGCCATATTACTGACCATTCCCTCTGCACGAACTCTTCAATGAACCTTTCGTGAAGTATATCAGACTAACTTAACAATGTCAATAGCCCCTCTTCATTTAGGATTTTTATACCTAATTTATTGGCTTTTCCCAGTTTTGACCCCGGCTCTTCTCCGGCTACTAAATAGTCTGTTTTTTTAGAAACCGATTCATTGACATCTCCACCTAAAAACCTTATTTTTTCTTTCGCCTCTTCACGAGTCATAGAATTTAAACTTCCCGTTATCACAAAACTTTTCCCAACCAGCTTTAAACTTCCCTTGCCCGCCATAGCCTTAGCGAAGGAGGGTTCAATCATTATTTTAACCTCATCTAATTTTTCTAGTAATTTAATATTTCTTTTGGTATGAAACCAATCGTAAATACTTTGAGCAACAATAGGTCCAATATCTTCAATTTTCTGTAAATCTTCTAAACTCCAGTTACTTGATTGTTTTATAAAATCCTTAATTTGAAATTTGGAATTTGAAATTTGGAATTTGCCAGCTAAAAGCTGGCTCGTCTCTTCTCCCACATGCAAAATTCCCAAAGAATAAATAAATTTAGGTAGTGTAATTTTTTTGCGAAGTTGTATTTCGTTAATAATATTTTCAGCAGATTTTTCGCCAAACCTTTCTAACACCTCAATATCTCCCTTTTTTAAAATAAAAATATCAGCCGCGTCCCCAATCAATCCCTTATCCAAAAAACGATCAATAATTTTCGGACCTAAACCATCCATATTAAACCCGCCGCGAGAAATAAAATGATATAAAGACTCTCTTTGAACTGCGCCACATTCTGGATTGGAACATTTATAAGCAACGCCGTCACGAACGACAGAAGATCCGTCAATTGGACACTTAGCGGGCATTTTAAATTTCTTTTCTTTTCCTGAACGCATCTCTGGCAAAACTTTAGTGATTTTTGGAATAACATCTCCTGCGCGACTAATAATTACTGTGTCCCCAATTTTTAAACCAAGCCTTTCAATTTCATCAGCATTATGCAAAGTAGCATTGGAAATTGTAATACCGCCGACAGAAACCGGTTTTAATTTTGCCACTGGAGTCAAAACACCAGTGCGGCCAATGTTTATATTTATGTCCTCAACAATCGTTGTTGCTTCTTTAGCAGAAAATTTATAGGCGATGGCCGCCCGTGGCGCTTTTCCCACTATACCCCCATCATCAAAGTCTTTATTATCATCAATAATAACCACCACCCCATCAACTTCATATGGCAACTTTTCCCTATTTTTTTCCCAATAATTCCTGAATTGAACAACCTCTTTCAATGAGTAGACGAGCTTATTGTGGGAGTTGGTTTTAAATCCTAGTTCTTTTAAAGTTTCGTGCTCTTGATGATGTTTTTCAAAATCCATACCTAAAGTGATCGCGTATTGGAAAGAATCCAGCTTGCGGCTGGCAACTATTTTAGAGTCAAGTTGCCTTAAAGAACCGGCAGCCAAATTTCTTGGATTAGCATAAGTCGGCTTCCCGGCTTTTTCTAATTCTTTATTTATTCTTTCTAATTCTTTTGTTGTTAAAAAAACTTCGCCACGGACTACTAGATGTTTGATATTAGATTTTAGATTTTGGATTGAAAGAGGTATTGCGTCAATGGTCTTCAAATTAATTGTGATATCTTCCCCAATCTTCCCATCTCCACGAGTAGAACCTTGAACTAAAATTCCATTTTCATAAACAAGTTCGATTGCCAAGCCGTCAATTTTTAATTCGCAATAAAATTCTTTTTTTATAGGGCGGCCCAAATAATTTTCCAGCCGACGCAACCAGTCTTCGACATCTTGTTCGGAGAAAGCATCATTGAAAGAGAGCATTGGCTTTTCATGTGGCACTTTTTTAAATTCTTTAAGCGCTTCACCTGCCACTCTTTGCGTTGGTGAATCTAGTGTAATTAAATCGGGATATTGTTGTTCTAAATCAAAAAGTTCTTTTTTTAAGGAATCCAAAGCGACATCAGAAATTTCCTGCTTATCCAAAACATGGTATGCATGGCGATGTTTATTGATGGTCTTGCGAAGGCCTTCAATACGTTCTTTGACTTCCGATTTATTCATAAATTCACTTGTATTATAGCAAAAAATATTAACTTAAACAAATTGAGTTAAAAAGTTGTCCACAGT
>CAYIZY010000028.1:0-6623 GCA_964368235.1 uncultured Candidatus Saccharibacteria bacterium | reverse complement strand
TTGGTCAAGACAAAATAAAACAAAATTTGCGCATTATTTTGGATGCCGCCAAGAAGCGTGAAGAGGCCTGCGACCACCTTCTTTTTTATGGCCAGGCTGGATTGGGTAAAACGACACTAGCTCATCTTGTTGCTAAAGAATTAGGCGTGAATTGTAAGACAACTTCTGGTCCGGCAATAGAGAAGATGGGGGATTTAGCGGCTATTTTGAGCAATTTAGAAAAGAACGAAGTTTTGTTTATTGACGAAGCCCATCGTCTTAACAAAATGATTGAAGAAGTGCTTTATCCGGCTATGGAAAGCCGAAAGCTGCATTTAGTGATAGGCAAAGGGCCGGGCGCGCGCACCCTTACGTTAGACCTGCCGCCTTTCACGTTAATAGCGGCAACCACCCGTGTGAATTTACTTTCTGGGCCATTGCGGTCCCGTTTTGGGGCGATTTTAAAGCTTGATTATTATGAACAACCGGATATTGAGCAAATTATTAAGAGATCATCTCAAATTTTGAAATTAAATATTGGGTCGGAGGCAATAAAATTAATTGCTCAAGCGGCTCGTTTTACGCCGCGTGTGGCCAATCGTCTTTTGAAGCGCGTGCGTGATTACGTCGAAGTTCATGATAATCCGGTAGTTACAATAGAAGCGGTGCAAAAAACTTTCCAATTATTGGAAATAGATAATTTGGGTTTGGAGCCATCCGATCGCCGTTTGATAGAAATTATTATCAAAAAATTCAATGGCGGACCGGTTGGATTAAACACTTTAGCGGCGGCGCTTAACGATGATTCGGGAAGTATTGAAGATATTTATGAGCCCTACTTGATGAGCATCGGCTTTTTATTAAGAACATCAACAGGACGCATTGTAACATCGGCGGCATATAAACATCTTGGTTTTAATCCACCGCAGGAAATTTTGGTATGATTTTAAAATCAATTGAGGACACTAAAAAATTTGCCGAAGATTTAGTTAAAGAAAACAAAGGACGAATATTCGCCCTTGTCGGTGATTTAGGAAGCGGTAAAACAACTTTCTCCCAATTTTTTTTACGCGCGCTGGGCGTGGAAAGAGAACATCTTACCAGTCCCACTTTTTTAATTATTAAAAAATATCGTATTCGTAAATTCGCAATAAATTCGTTATTCGTTAATGTTTACCATATAGATTGTTATCGATTGCACAGTTCCAAAGAATTATTGGATTTGAAATTTGAGGAAATTTTGAATAATCCAGAAAATATTCTCTTAATCGAATGGGCAGACAAAATAAAAGACCTACTCCCCGAAGAAACAGTTTGGATTTATTTTAAGCATGGCAATTTGCCCGAAGAACGGGAAATTGATGTAAAATAATAAAGAATGGCAAAAAAGTTAATCTTATTAGACACTCATGCTTTAATCCACCGTTTTTTCCATGCCCTGCCGCCGCTTACAACTGTAAGGGGGGAGCCAGTCAATGCGGTATATGGTGTAGCAAATACCGTGCTGAAAATTTTACGGGAACAAAAGCCAGATTATTTAGCAGCCTGTTTTGACCGGCCAGAAAAAACTTTTCGTTCGGAGGCTTTTAAGGAATATAAAATCCATCGTTTAGCCGCTGTGCCTGAATTGATCGCCCAGTTTAAAATTACCCGTGAATTACTAGATAAGTTCAAAATTAAAATTGTGGAAATGGCCGGCTATGAAGCCGATGATTTAATTGGCAGTTTGGTGGAAAAGTTTAATCCTTCGGCAAGCTCAGGATCTTCGGCCGATTTAAAAATAATAATTATTTCTGGTGACTTGGATTTATTACAGTTAGTTGATGATGAAAAAGTAGTGGTGCAATTTTTACGAAAAGGTATGAGCGATACTTTTATATATAATGAAAAAACTGTTTTTGATCGCTATAATTTAAAACCTAAACAACTACCCGACTTAAAAGGAATGCTTGGAGATGCTTCAGATAATATTCCCGGCGTAAAGGGGATTGGGCCAAAAACTGCTACGCCTCTAATCCAAAAATATAATACTCTAGAAAATCTACTGGAAAATCTTTGGGAAATTCCCGATAAAATCGGCAATAAATTAGAAGCCCAAAAAGAGGTCGCTTTATTTTCAAAAAATTTAGCCACTATTAAATGCGATGTGCCGCTAGCAATAGAAAGTTTAGAGGATTTAAAAGTTAAACAGTTAGATATAAAAACTCTCGGCGAATATTTT
Organism: uncultured Candidatus Saccharibacteria bacterium; assembly: GCA_964368235.1. Classification (GTDB taxonomy): domain Bacteria; phylum Patescibacteriota; class Minisyncoccia; order UBA6257; family UBA11618; genus CAYIZY01. The sequence goes on along the minus strand of CAYIZY010000028.1, from coordinate 4,423 downwards.
AATTTTTTAGGCTTTACCAGTTTGGTTAATAAGTTATAAACTAAAAGAAGAAATCTATTAAATATATGTTGTGGTTTAAAGAAAAGCAGCAGGAAAATTTATCAACCGAAGAAAATTTATCATTCGAAAAACAAATCTTGAATAGTTTGGTGGCTAGCAGTACCGACGCAGTAATTTGTTATAACACTGATTTTGAAATACTAATTTTTAATCGATCCGCTGAAGATTTATTTAATTTAGAAGCCAGTCAAGTAATAGGTAAAAAATTTTCTTTAGATAAAGTTCGACAAGGGCCATCAAAGCTTTTCGCTCATGTGATGTTTCCGTCATTAGCTCCAACTGTTGTTCGCCAGTCGTTGGAAGGTGTTTATCCGCAAATTATTGATTTGAGTTTAGACGATCCGTCTGTTGATTTAAGAATTTCCCTCAATAAAGTTTTTAACCAAAAAGGGGAGACGGTTGGTTTTGTTAAAATTATTCACGATCAAACTAGGGAAAAAGAATTATTACAATCCCAAAAAGATTTTTTAACTATTGCCGCCCATCAACTTCGTACACCGGGTACGGCTGTAAATTGGGCTTTTGAGTCTCTAGTAGGTGACCAGTCTTTAAGTAAAGAAGCGAAAGATTTTGTGAATACTGGACAAATGGCGGCAAAAAATTTAATGAAAATTATCAATGACCTTTTAAACATAACCCAAATCGAAGAAGGTAAATTTGGTTACCAATTTCAGGAGGTAGATTTAGTTAGTTTTCTTGATAATTTATTGGCGGAGGCAGAGCCAATAGCTAAAGAATACCAGGTTAAGGTTTACTTAGATCGACCCGCGCAACCGATAAAAATTTTAGCCGATGTTAATAAATTAAGCATTGCTATTTCCAATATTATTGATAACGCGATGAAGTATAACGTTCCTAACGGCGAGGTGGTTGTAAAAATTGAAAACATGCCCGACACTTCAGTGAAAATAAGTGTTAAAGATACGGGTGTTGGCATCCCTGAAGAGGAGGCAAAAAATTTATTTAATAAATTTTTCCGTGCCAGTAATGTTTCTAAAACCAGGGTGGAGGGTTCCGGTCTAGGCCTTTATATCGTGAAAAATGTGATTGAAAAACATAGGGGTAAGATTTGGGCGGAATCTGTTTTAAACCGAGGCACTATTTTTTACATCACGCTTCCCACAAATCCTAAACCCTGATATTTTGTATTTATGCCAGAATTGCCGGAGGTGCAAACTATTGTAGACGACTTAAATAAAAAAGTAGTTGGCAAGAAAATAGTTGCTGCTTGGTTTGATTTTAAAAAAATGAAGCCGGTGGAAAAGGCAGTTGGTCACACAATACAAAAAGTAGTCCGCAAAGGCAAAAATATACTTTTCTATTTAAACAAAAATAACATTCTTCTTGTCCATCAGAAAATGACTGGACACATTCTGGTTGGGAAATGGCAAATTAGGGGCAATAAAATCCAGCCAATCGGACCGAAGGCCTTTAAAGAAAAAGTAAATGGTTATATCCATTTTATTTTGACACTTAATAATAAAAAAATGATCGGACTTTCCGATTTGAGAAAATTTGCTAAAGTGGTGTTTGGGCCAAAAGAAAAAATCGAAAACCTCCCTGATTTAAAAAATCTCGGCCCGGACGCATTGAAAATTTCTTTAAAAGAATTAACGGACAATATCTCTAAAAGAAAACAAACTATTTATCAGGTATTAATGGACCAGAGTGTTGTTTCAGGAATTGGTAATATTTATGCCAGTGATGTTTTGTTTGAGGCGAGAGTTTATCCGTTCCAACCCGCTAATAAATTAACATTGACTCAAGTAGAAAAAATATGGCGCGCGATAAAAAAGATTTTAAATTTATCATTAAAATTACGAGGCACTTCCACCAGCGACTACCGAGATACTAGTGGTGAGCCAGGTACTTATACTGACCATCGTTTAATCTACGATCGGGAAGGTTTGCCTTGTTATGAGTGCGGCACAAAAATCAAGCGCGTAAAACGTGGCGGTCGTTCTTCATATTATTGCCCTGCCTGTCAAAAATAAGTTACCCTTAAAATAAGGTTCTTTTCCAAAGGAGGTGTGTCATGAACGGAATAGCGGGGTTGGTTTTTTTATTGATTGCCAGCATATCAGACTCGCCATCAGTCGTTAGAATAGATGGTGAGCGTGTAAGACAAGAAGAAGTTATGATCTTTACAAGATCGGTTCTTATTGAAGAGGGTTCTTCTATAGCGAGAATGAGTGGACATGCCGAAAATATCAATACTGTCAGAAGTAATATGAATACATATAAAGTTGGTTATCTGTTGCCTTCTAAAAAAATTGATGGCAAGTATATGTTTAGTGGTCCAGTAAAATGTTGGCGAGCTGTTTCTACGAATAGTGTAAGCGAATGGCCGCTCTCAAAATATCCGGTCGTACGCAATGAAACTATTCGGCGAGCTATGCTATTAAGGGCAGTGGAGCTAACTGAATCCGTTGAAGAATCAGCTAATCTGCGACTTTTCTATCTCCCTAGTTTAACTGGACATGATGGCCGACAATATCAGTTTGAGCCAACCGTTATAGCATTTTTTATTGATCCAAAAACCGGAAATCGGATGACGGTCATGATTCGCGCTGGTTCCACTTTTGGTAGCGTCAGTAAGCCATTAAGCTCCACGTCTAATATATATGTAGCACAAACACAATCATATTCGGCTGGTCCGTTTGGACTTGGCACTGCTCATGTGCCATCTGTTTTTTATTCTAAGAAAGTTGAATTTGATGTTCAATCATTCGCGCCCGATAATAATCTTAATAAATTAATGGATTCGGTGTTGACTGCGGCAAAAAATAAACAGCTCTTATCTATTGAAGATTTTCACGCGTTGTATAAAGAAATGCTTCGGTATACTGGCGGAATGTAGTTTTTAAAACTATCATAGTTACATGATAGTTTTTTTATATGGTCCCGACTCTTATTATCGCGGACTAAAACAAAAAGAAATAATTGAGCAGTACAAGAAGAAACATTCAGATTTGGCGTTGCAGAAATTTGATTTGGAGACTAAAGTTGATTGGCTTAAATTTAAAGACTTCGCCACCGCCCAATCCCTTTTTGATAGTTTAAAGATGGCGGTTGTAAGTATTGATTTTTCAGAGCTAGAAGATGAAAAAGAGTTTAGAAAAATTCTCCAGTCGCAATTAGAAAATAAAAGTTTTTATTTATTAATTTCTACCAATGAAAATAAAATAAAAAAAGATTTCAGTTTTTTACTAAAAAAACCAGTTATTTCACAGGAGTTTAAACTTCTCACTGGCGTGACTTGGAAAAAGTTTATTGACCAGGAATTAAAGAAAAAAAATATCCCAACATCCAACATCCAACATCTAATATCTATTATTGAAGAAGGGGATTGTTTTAGTTTAATAAATGAGTTAGAAAAATTATCCTTGTCGGATAATTTCAAATTTCAAATTTCAAATTTCAAATTTCGGAACGATTTTTTTGGCGCGATCCAACAGATGGCCAGGGGGGATTTTAAGATTAAATTATTTAATTTAGAAATTTTATTAGAAAACGAAGATCCAGCTAAAGTTTTCAATTTATTAGCTTATTTAGTTCGGCCAGAAGAACAAGTAAAAATGGCTGATTATGATGTGGCGGTGAAATCAGGGAAGATGGACTATCCGGAGGCCTTACTTGACTTTATATTAGCGGGGTATAATTTTTTTTAAATTAGTTAAAGAAATAAAAAACCTCACCATTGCACTCGTTTCCCCACTTGCTAAAGGTAGGATTTTACTTCATAAACTACGGGCCCGGATCCACGCTTGGTTACCATAAAACAAAAAACCCCTTTTTTCAAGAGGATTTCTGTTAGCAAGTGGATATCCGTAATTTACGAACCCTACCTTATAATGCAAGTATAGCAAATATACCTACTTTGTCAAATTATTATTTAGCAATAGCAACTGCTTTATTAACTAATTTAGTGAGCCGAGATTTGAGGCGGGAGGCGGTGTTTTTTTCGATGACCCGGATCTTAGCTCCTTTGTCTAGTGCCTGATAGACATTAGGTAAATATCGTTTAGCCGCTTCAATATCTTTAGCGGCTACCAATTTTTTTAATTCTTTAATCTCGTCCTTAAAATGCGTCTTTACTTCTACGTTATGTTCTCTTCTTGTTTTACTTTGTCTTAAGGCTTTTTTCGCCGATTGAGTTATTGGCATTTGTTGGTACTATACATCAGCGCTAGATTTTTTGCAAGAGCATTACTTAATTGATATTTTATTATAAAAAAAGCTATTATTCTAGCGTGATCTACACCCTATCGGGCAAGTTAATTTCTCAAAAAGAAAATTATATTATAATTGATGTTTCTGGTATCGGTTATAAAGTTTTTATTTCGCCTAAGACCCACCAAGA
>CAYIZY010000027.1:0-6837 GCA_964368235.1 uncultured Candidatus Saccharibacteria bacterium | reverse complement strand
CAGAAAGTTTAGTGAAAAGAATTATTCGCTCTCCGAAAAGAGTTGAAGAGGGTATCGCGCCAAAAACTTTTGCTGTAATGCAATCTAAAACAAACACGAAAAAACCATCGGAGATTTGGGTGATGTATGCAGTTGCAGATTTTAGGGATAAGATTTTAGATATTGGGAATTATAAAAAGAAAATAATAATTTCTGCGTGGAAATATCCGGGAATTACGAAGCCGGGAAAAAAATTATCAATTCCACTAGATACCCTTGAAGAGCTGCAAAAAATAGTTAATAAGTGGATGTAGTATACTTATGTAAAAATTTATGAGGTTTTTGAGGGAAAAAGCCGCTTCCTAGGAAGCGGCTTTTGCGAGGTTTCTTTGCGCAAAATATTTTATTTTATTTCGACCATTATGAAGTACTCTTTTAATAGTCCCTATTGGCCTGCTAACTCTATTTGCAATATCTTCAAGCGACATCCCAAGTTTATATCTCATTGTCATTACTTCTATCTCCAACTTATTGTCTAAATTATTTATTGCCGCATATAATGCATTTCTTTGTAGGTCTATATTACTTTCTTCTCTTTCAATTATTTTTTCCTTTAAATATTCTTTTTTGGAATTGTTACCATCATCAATTTCAATATTAGTAACTATTTTCACTTTTCTTCTTTTTAAATTTTTGAAATAATTTATGACAGCATGAGCAGCAGATCTATAAAGATAATTTTTTACATCCCGAACGGCTTGAGCTTTAGGCAAGAAATTAAGAAAAACGTCTTGGGTTAAATCTTCTGCCGTATTTGCATCCCATACAGATTTTTTTATAAACAAGAATATTTTATGTTGATACTCTGTGAAGACGTGTGTTGTGTCCACTCAAACCCCCTCTCTGATGTCAAAGTTGTCTGCTCACTATATTACTACTAATAGGAAGATTAGTAAAGCAGGCGCCAGTCCCATTTTGGGATCGTAGTATTATTGTAAAGACAAACTTCCATCTTATCCTTTGCGTCGCCGACAGTATCTGGAGTAACCCATACTATTCCGCGACTAGAAGAATCACTACAAGACGGCTTTCCGGTTGCTGGAGTATTTACTTGAACACCGCCATCACTTTTTAAAAGACCGGCAAAAAAACCATTCTGCCATTTAGCGCTTGTTCTGCCGATATCCAAACCGTTGCCGCTTGGCTGTATCGTATCATCAAAAGTGGCCGCCGATGCTCGGCCGATTGTTGTTTGAATGGTTCGGGTAGAAATATTTTGTGTTGTCGGATATGAATCAAGGCGCAAAACAATTTTTATTAAATCGTGGCCTGGATAATTGCCGCTTTTAATAAAAATTAATTGTGCCACGCTTGCTTTGTTCGTTGTTAGTGGCCGTTCAGAGCTCGTGCCTTCTTTTATGACTAAGGCTGGAATTGTTACCGAGCCAAAATTATAATTTTTTGTGTAGATTAAAGTCGGATCTTTTGTCGCACCACCGATTCTTCTTAGTACTAAGGTATTATTGCTGACACCTCGGTCTTGATCCAACGGCAATAAGCCGTCGTTTACAAAAATTCCTGCAGTATTAGAGGAGGCAATTATTTTCTGGATAGTTTGTAGAGTGAAATTTAATTGGTTGTTTAGTTCGCTTTCGGAAAGATGTTGGGATTGGAGGCGGGTGAAGGTGAGGATTACTGAAGAAAAAATTAAACTAATGACTAAAAATATACCCAGGTAAATTATTAATTCGATAAAAGTAAATCCCCGTCGCATGGGTTTATTATATCATATTCAGTCTTATCGCCACCCACCCCGCTATTTCTATAGGAACCAGAATAATTTGTTTCTAATCGGAACGCTTGGCGAGGAGATTTAATGGGGGTTCGATAGATATTTATACTGCAGATGGATCAGTAAATAAAATAGACAAAGTTTTAGCTATTATTTTTAAGTCAAAAAGCACTGATTGGTTTTGAAGGTAATAGTGGTCTAATTCTAATTCTTTTAAAAAAGGCAGGCTGGAAGCGCCATTGACTTGGGAATGGCCGGTGACGCCGGCTTTGGCTAGAAATAATTGTTTGTATTCTTCTGGGTAGTGTTGGATTTCTTCTGGCTCATGCGGGCGTGGGCCAACTAGAGAAAGTTCGTTTTTTAAAACATTAATTAATTGTGGAAATTCATCGAGGCGAAACTTCCTTAAATATTTTCCGGTGCGGGTGAGTCTTGGATCATTTCTTATTTTGAAAAATGGACCATCTCGTCGTTCATTTAAATGTTGTAGAGAGATTTTCATCTGATGCGCTCCATCAACCATTGATCGAAATTTATAAACTTGAATAACTTTTCCCCCACTAACGCGATTCAGCCTTACAAAAACCGGCCCTTCTGATTCAAATTTGATTGCTATTGTAATTAGAGGCGCAAAAGGCATTATTACTAGTAAGCCAGTTATTGCTCCTAAAATATCTATTGCTCTTTTCATATGACTTCGAATAAAGAATAATGAAGTATGAATAAAGATTACCAATGAAAATAGCTATCGTCCACGACTACCTAAATCAATACGGCGGGGCGGAGAGGGTTTTGGAGTGTTTAATGGAAATGTTTCCCGAGGCGCCAATTTACACTCTGCTTTATGACGAGCAAAAAACCCATGGCAAATTTGTTGGTAAAAAAATTATCACCAGCTTTTTAGATTTTAAGTTGGTTCACAATCATCACCGCTGGTTTATTCCGTTAATGCCATTGGCGATGATGGCGATGAAAATTGATGACAGTTATGATTTGGTTATTTCCGCAACAGCCGGCTACGCGAAGGGGATTAGTTATGGATCACAAACAAAACATTTTTGCTATTGCTACACACCATTGAGATACGCATGGGAAGAAAGTTATCTTAAAAATTTTAAATTTAAAATTCTAAATTTTAAATTAATGAGTTTTATTCTAAAATATCTTAGAAGCTGGGATTATAAAGTGGCGCAAAAACCGGAAAAAATGGTTACACTTTCTAATTTTATCGCGCAAAAAATAAAAAATTTTTACGATCGTGAAGTAGAAGTTTTATATCCGCCACTGGATACGAAAAAATTTTTTTACGATCCGGAAATTAAAAAAGAAAATTATTATTTAGCCGCCGGTCGTTTAATACATTATAAAAACTTTCATATTATTATTGAGGCCTTTAATCGTCTGGGACTTCCCTTAAAAATAATTGGCGCCGGCCCGGAATTAAAAAATTTGAAGAAAATCGCCAAACTGAACATTGATTTTTTGGGCTTCGTCCAAAACGATAATGAAATGAGAAGAATTTACAGCGCCGCCAAAGGATTTATTTTTGCCAGTGTTGAGGATTTCGGTTTGGTAATGGCGGAGGCGCAGGCCTGCGGCACGCCAGTAGTGGCTTTGGGTGAGGGAGGAGCGTTAGAGATAGTTCTCCCAAGAAAAACAGGGTTATTTTTTCATAAACTGGATGTAGATGACCTAGTCTTGGCTTTAAAATATTTTAACCAAATTAATTTTGATAGGAATAAAATAGCTGAATCTGCACAGAGGTTTTCGACCCGTAATTTCAAAGGGGGCTTGACAGATATTTTAAAAGGATTATAATGTGATTAGTTAAGGTTCGACATTTTCGAGAGTAACCCAGCTGTCCACGGGGAGATAGCAGTAGGAAGCAGTATAGGGCCCTATACAAGCTTTTTGGGGAAGGTGTTTGAGGTTAACCTTGTCTGTCATTGCTCAACCGAATAAGGATGCCGGATTCTCTGGCCGGCTGAGGGGAAGCTGACAGATCAAAATCTTATCCCCGCTCGATAATTACGAGCGGTCTCTACGGAGGAGACCGCTCGTTTTTTAATTAAATATATTGCAAAAATATATAAACAGTAGTATAATATTTAGACATGGAATTAGATCAAAAAGAGGAGGTTTCTGAAATAGCGGCTCCAGCCTTAACGGCTGAAGAAGAGATTTTATTTGCCGACATGATCAAGGCAGGTGTTATTTATGGCCGTAAAAAATCTAAAACTAATCCTAAAATGGGACCTTATATTTTTGCCACCAGAAAGGGCATCGAAATTTTTGATTTGCCACAGACGTTAGTCTTATTGGACAAGTCTACCGTTTTTTTAAAAGAAAAAATAGAAAAAAAATTGCCGGTTTTGGTTGTTGGTACTCAGCCAGCGGCAAAAGATTTAGTAAAAAAATTCGCCGAAAAATTTGGTTTTTTTTATGTAGTTGAGCGCTGGCTTGGCGGCACGATGACTAATTTTAAAGTTATTTCTAAACGAATAGAATATTTCACCAGATTAAAATCTGATAAAGCGACTGGCCGATTAGATAAATACACTAAACGAGAGAGGTTAAAAATAGACGAAAATATCCAAAAATTATCTAAGGTTTTAGGTGGTATTGAAAAAATGACACATTTGCCCGACGCAGTTATAATTTTTGATGTTGAAGAACACCAAACAGCAGTGCGTGAAGCTAATCGCCTAAAAATACCAATTATCGGTATTGCTAATTCTGATTCTAATCCGGATCAAATTAACTATTTAATTCCAGCCAATGATAATTCTAAAACTAGTATTTCTTGGATTTTAGAATATATAGAAAAGAAGTTAGTTTAGAAAAAATGATCAATAACGTATCAAAACTAAGAGAACTAACTGGCGCTGGTGTTATGGAGTGCAAAAAAGCGCTTGATGCTGTCGGTGGCGATTTAGAAAAAGCCAAATTAATTATTCAAGAGCAGGGAGTGTTGCGAGCGGAAAAAAAATCCGCCCGCACTACTGGCGCCGCGATTTTAGAATCTTATATCCACAATGGTCGTATCGGTGTTTTATTAGAATTACGTACAGAGACGGATTTTGTTGTCCGCTCTGAACCCTTCAAAGTTTTAGCAAAAGATTTAGCTATGCACATCTCTGCCGCTGCTCCGGAATCAGTTGATGATTTATTAAAACAGCCATTTGTCAAAGATGAATCTGTCACAATTGAGCAATTAATTAAAAGTGCAATTGCCAAGATTGGGGAGAATATTCAAGTAGCAAGATTTTGTAGATACGAAGTTTAAAATGTACGATTTAATTTTACAACTAAGTCTCATAATCAGCCTCTCTATCATGATCTATCTTTTGGCGCGTTCTATTCCTAGAGTAAAAGATGAAGAGTTGGCCGTTTCCAATCACAACTATTTTGATCAATTAGTTGCTAAAATTCCAATCAGCAAAATTGACGCTTGGTTTAATATGTTTATGGCGAAGTTTTTGCGCCGCTTAAGAATCATTGTTTTGAAAATAGACAATTTATTACATCGTCAAATCACCTCTGCCCACCAAAACGGAAATCATCATTCGAATAACTCGAACTTGGCTGATGATTTGAATAAACAGGAAAATGAGTTATAATACTTGATGTCTGGGCAGATACCTAAGCGGCCAAAAGGGGCGCGCTGTAGACGCGCTGGCTTTATGCCTTCGGGGGTTCGAATCCCTCTCTGCCCACAATTTTCTTGCCACTATAATCTACATTTTGTAGTCTTAGGTTAGTGCATTGATAGATCCTTCAATCCTATTTAGGGCAAGGGGGGTTTTATGTCAGAACAACCGACGGTTCAAGAGTTATATGAAATGGGGAAAAAATATGCCGCCACCGGTACGATTGCCCATGATTTAATTATTAGACACGGCGCATGTTCATCTGTATTAGGTGTTTTAGCTAAAAACGATTATGAAAATTCCTTTATAGATTTTAGTTCACAGGTTGGTTGCAATACTTTTTAAAACTGGGCTGTTACATTCGTGCGGTCTTGATTGGTTTAATGTGCCGGAAATTTTACTAATGAAAAAACTTTGTGAAATTACGCCTGGCGATCCAGACAAGAAAAAAGTTTTTCTATGTAATTCCGGAACAGAATCAGTAGAAGCGGCAATTAAATTTTGTAAAGCTCGCCGCCGGAGAAATAAAGAATATAGCCGAGAAAGATTTATTGCCTTTCAGGGCGCTTTTCACGGGCGAACTTTCGGGTCCCTATCTTTAAATTGTAGTAAAGCAGTTCATACGGCTGGATTTTTTGACCTCTGGGATGATGGCGATTTATCTTATGGCCAGGAAACAAAAAATAGAGCCATGCCCGTTTCTCACATCTGCTTTCCGCACAAATATGATCAGAAAAGCATCGATGACTTCAAAGCTTTTTTAGATGTTTTGTTTCTAAATGATGTTAGCGCAGTTTTTATTGAACTGATTCAGGGCGAGGGTGGTATTCGTGTCATTGATCAAGAATGTTTGGATTTATTGGTTGCAAAATGTAGAAAAAAATAATGTTTATATTGTTGCTGACGAAGTACAGACTGGATTGATGCGCACTGGAAAAATGTTCGCCTGTGATCATTATGGTTTAGAACCAGATATTATTTGTCTTGGGAAAGCTTTGAGTGGCGGGGCAATTCCAATTGCCGCTACTGTAGCAAAAAAAGAATTTGATTTTGATCCCGGACAACATTCTAATACTTTTGGTGGAAATCCTTTGGCTTGTTCTGCTGCCCTCGCGTTGATAAATGAATTGCAAATTTTGGACACTAATTTACTCATCGCAAAAGAAATTATTTTAAGTAATTTTGCTCCCGAAGGATTAGGTTTTATGAGAAGAATAGTTTTGGAAAATAAACAGGAGCGTGATCGGGTAATTAGTCAGGCATTATACAAAGGATTGCTTTTGTTGGGTGCCGGTGAAAAGGCAATTCGCTTAATGCCGCCTCTGAATATTTCAGACCATTTTTTAAGACTGGCAATCGATATTGGTATAATCCACGCACATATTGTGGAATAAGCTAGGATTTAAGCGGATAATT
>CAYIZY010000026.1:0-7059 GCA_964368235.1 uncultured Candidatus Saccharibacteria bacterium | reverse complement strand
GTAAATAAAGTAGATTTAGATTTAGCGCATGTAGAAGAAATAATTAATGATCTCGCCAATTTAATCGGCGTTGATGCGAGTGAAGTTGTTCGCGTTTCCGGAAAAACTGGTCAAGGCGTGGAAGAATTGTTGGAAAAAGTAATTGCCGAAGTTCCTCCGCCAAAAAATTTATCATCTAATATCCAAAATCCAATATCCAAAGCCTTAATTTTTGACTCTCTATTTGACGACCACAAAGGAATTATTGCTTTTGTGCGTTTATTTGACGGAAAATTTAAGCGTGATGATCATATAAAATTTTTAGCAACTAACGCAGAGGCAAAAATAAAAGAAGTTGGTTATTTTCATCCTAAATTGAAAGTTTCTAGTGAATTGGCGAATGGTGAAATTGGCTATATTGCAACGGGCATTAAGGATGTTGGACTTCTGAAAATTGGAGACACTATTGTAAATACCCAAAATCTAACATCTAATATCCAAAATCTATCCTTGCCCGGCTATAAAACCCCTCAGCCGGTCGTTTTCGTTTCATTTTATCCAGAAGAAAGCGACGATTATGAAAATTTAAAACAAGCGCTGGCAAAATTGCGCCTTACCGATGCCTCTTTAAATTTTGAACCGGATACCAGTGAAGTTTTGGGTCGGGGGTTTAAGGGTGGATTTTTAGGTAGGTTGCATTTTGAAATTACTGCCGAGCGTCTAGTTAAAGAATTTAAAATTAATACCGTCCATAGCTTCCCTTCTGTTTCGTATAAAATAATAAAAAATAAACAAGAATTTTTAATTAATAATCCGAAAGATTTTCCTAGTGATTTTGACGAGGTAAAAGAACCAATTGTTAAAGTGGAAATTTTAACCCCATTAGAATATTTGGGCGGCATTTTATCTTTAAAGGAATTTTTTCGTTTTGAAAATTTTGAAACAATTAATTTGGGAAAAAAACTTTTAGTGACAGCCAAGCTGCCATTGGCCGATTTAATTAGCGACTTGGATGATAAATTAAAATCTTTATCGCAAGGGTATGCTTCTTTAAGCTATGAAATTATTGGATACGAAAAAGGGGATTTGGAAAAATTGGAAATTTTGATTGCGGACCATTTAGTGGCTGGCCTGACTAGGATTTTGCCAAAGGAAAAAATACAGAGGGAGGCAAGGCAGACCGTCGAAAGATTAAAGGATCTTTTGCCAAAACAACAATTCTCGCAGGCGATCCAGGCGTCGGTGCATGGGCGAATTATTGCTCGCGAAACTATTCCGGCGATGAAAAAAGATGTCACTGGATATCTTTACGGCGGCGACCGTACTAGAAAAATGAAACTTTGGAAGAAGCAGCAAAGAGGAAAGGCAAAATTGAAAGAACGAGCCGAGGGCGGAGGTAATGATATCAGGATTCCAGCGTCAATTTTTAAGGAATTATTAAAGAAATAGTTTAATCAACCAGCGGCCATTTTTTCTTTAATTAATTTCTATGCCACCCACCCTCCCTTTCCCCGCAAACAGTTCCAGGCTCAAATAAATTATCCTCACTCAACTGTTTTTTTTGTTTCTTTGCATCCTCTTCGTTCGGTAATTTATTATTGAGCCCTCCACACGTTTGCTACAGGAAAGGGAGGATGGGTGGCTTAAAAATAAAATCTTAGAATAGAAGCCGCCCAGGGCCGCTGTTTCGTAGGGAACATCGCGCAGGCCCCGAGGACGGGGCGAAGCAGAAAACGCTTGGTCGCAGTTTTCTGCCGAGCGGGAAGAAAATTTTGCCGCAGGAGCAAAATTATTCTGGTTCCCTACGGAATAGCGGACTGGGTGGCGACAAGATGCTATAATAAGAAAGTGACCAGGTATGTTATTACTTCAGTGCTTTTGGTTTTAATAGGATTCTCTGGTTATCAGGGTTATAAATTGTATTTTCAAAAGTTATCTTTGGAAAAAGATCTTACAAAAATTAATAATCAATTAGATGAAACTTACGAAGAAAACCAAAAATTGGCAGCCGATCTGGAATATTTTAAAAGGCCGGAAAACTTGGCAAAAGAGCTCAAATCGCGCTTTAATTATGTTAGTCCGGGAGAAAAGTTATTAATTATTGTACCAAAAAATTAAAATAATATGTGGAAATATTTTGCAGCTTTTTTAATAATGATTTTAATCGGTTGGGGATCTTATTTTACTGTCAGTAAGGGCTTTTATCCAGCGGCTATTGTTAATTATAAAATTATATCGGCGCGAGATTTGAAAAGTAGCTATCAATCAGCTTTAGGTTATTATAATAAAATTAAAAAACCAGAAGTTGATAATCAAACTTTTGAAAAAGAAATTCGTCGCGCAACTTTAGATAAATTAATCGAAAATCAATTGCTTTATGAAGATATAAATAAAAATGACATCGAAAGTCAGTTGGCCGCGCTCATTCAACAAAATCCTAATTTAGAAAAAGGTGTTTTAGTTACCTATGGTGTGACCTGGCAGGTTTTTCAAGATCTAATTTTAAGACCTCAAGTGGCAATGGAAATTATACAAAAAAACTTACAAAGTAAAAATGAAAATTTAGATAACTGGTTGAAAAATAAAAAATCTTCAGCTAGTATTTGGGTACTTGCCAGTGGTCTTAAGTGGAGTGGAGAGAGAATAGAAGTTAATTAATTTTATTTGGCGAGTGTAATACAGTGGCAGTATATCTGCTTCCCAAGCAGAAAACGGGAGTTCGATTCTCCTCACTCGCTCCACAATCAAACTTTCCTTTTTTTGACCAACGAATCGGTGGGCGGCACGAAGTGCCGCCCATTGGTTTTCCCCCGACAAATCCTCTCCGCTCGGCGCGCGCAGGCGCGCCTCGCGGTTGGCCAAGACGAGGTTCGAAATCCCTCGCGGTTTTCTCAAGAGAAGAAGCGACTTTTATTTAAACTTTTTAAGTAAAAATTCATAGGGCGTATTTTTAAATTGCTCAAAAAATCTATAAATGCTTTGATAAGACGCAAAAACTCCACAACTATGTATTTTCCCCTCGACTGCCTTTCCTGGCCCAACTATCTTTAATCCTACAACGTTCTCGCCAACTTCCTCTCGAAAGGAGGCGATGCCAATTAATCGTCCATCTCTGCTAAATAGCGGCCCGCCAGACTCTCCTTCTGTTGGCAATCGATTGCACTCAATAAATTTGTTTAACTCCTCACCGTGATCAAATGATAACTTGTGCCGCATTCCTCTATTATAATAATTTTTTGCAGCAAATATTTGTGCTGGTGTTTTACCTTCAGTATAACCAACTTGAATAATCCGATCGTAATTTTCTAGTTCATAATCAGGGGGCGCAATTCTATCAATGCTGGGAAATTCTTTATCGGTAACTACTTTTAAAAGCGCGAGGTCTTTACTGGCATCTCTTCCAATTATTTTAAAACTATAAACACCATTTAATTTATTTTGTTTAAAAAATTTTAAAACCCCGGTAGAACGATCGTCATCAACTACATGCTCTGCTGTTAATACAAAACACTCAAAACTCCCGTCTTTAATTGGATAACATCCTATAGAAACACCCCCGGCGAATACAGTTTTATTAGAATTTTTAATTTCGATTGCGACAGTTACGTCTCTTAAAAAATCATCTTTTAAAAACGGAGGAAGTGGTTGAAATGACGGAAGAGTAAAATTTTTCTGAAGTAATATCGGAATATTATCAATCTTATCTCGATTAAATCCGAAAACATTACCAACTCGTTTCTTATTGGTATCCAAAATCTCAATCAGAAAATCATCACGCTTTTTTGTTTTAGAGTCAATATGAAACTTTGATTCGTCGGTGTAAGTACGAAGGTCAATTTTAACATCAAAATCTTCAATAAGTTGTCTTGCTTTTTCACATTCATCTTCAGTCAAACCTTCAACGCAATAAATTCGGACCGTATTTCTGGTGATGCCACTCGGGACTGATTTTTGAGCTGGTTGAGCTTGACGTTGATTAGTTCGACGTTGCTGTTGATATATGGCAATATTTTGAAGGAAGTTAAATAATCCTCGACTTTGCGCCGAAGTAATAAGTGGCGTGAAAACAAAAATCACCAGAATGAAATTTATTAAAAAACGACCGAGACTGTTTTTCATAATTATTTAAATATATTATAACATAATTATAAAAAATTTACATAAAAATGAAAGTGAAGGCGTAAAGACACTCCAGAAATTGGCGCGACTCTTACTCAACTGTTACAGATTTTGCTAAGTTTCTCGGTTTATCTACATCAAACCCTCGCTTAGTTCCGATGTAATAAGCCATGAGTTGTAGAGGCACAACGGTCAAAAATGGTTCTAATGGCTCTATTGTTTTTGGTATATAAAAAACATCGTTTACTAATGACAAAATTTTCTTATCTCCTTTTGTGGCAATTGCAAATATTGGTCCTTTTCTGGCTTTAATCTCTTCGAGGTTAGAAAACATTTTTTCCGAGACGCTATTTTGTGGGACAATTGCCACGGTCGGAAAATTTTGGCTAATCATTGCAATTGGACCGTGTTTCATTTCGCCCGCGCCATAACCCTCTGCGTGTATGTAGGATATTTCCTTTAACTTAAGCGCTCCTTCAAGCGCAACAGGATAGTTATATCGTCGCCCAATAAAAAGAAAATTTTCATAATCCTTATATTTTTCTGCTAATTCTTCAAGTTTAGTAGATTGGCTCAAAATTGTTTTTATTTTTTTAGGAATATTCTCAAGTTCTTCTAATAATATTTGGGTTGAGGATTTATCTTTTGATAAATAAATTGCCATCATCGCAAGGACTGTCAATTGCGAGAGAAATGCTTTTGTTGAAGCAACTCCGATTTCAGGACCAGCGTGATTGTAAACGCCAGCCTTTGTTGCTCTAGAAATTGTAGAACCAACTGTATTTACAATACCAAGCGTCATCAATCCATGTTCTTTTGCTTTTTGGATTGCGGCCAATGTGTCGGCGGTTTCTCCAGATTGAGAAATTGCGATTACTGCTGTTCCTTTATCAAACGGCTCATCTCGATAACGAAATTCTGAAGCAAAGTGTACTTCTGTAGGCAACTTCGCGATTTCCTCAAAAAGATACTCGCCGACAAGACCAGCGTAATAAGAAGTTCCACAAGCCAATATCAGTAATCTTTTTACTTGCTTTAATTCCTTGGCAACCTGTTCCAGTCCGCCCAATTTAACAAGATTCTCTCCACTTTTTATCCTGCCTCGGAAAGCTGACCGGACAACTTCTGGTCCTTCAAAAATTTCCTTAAGCATGAAATGTGGGAAGTCGCCTTTTTGAGCCTGCTCTAAATCCCATTCTAGGCGGATAATCTCAAAAGGCGTTTCTTGTTTTTCGAGATTAGTAATACTGACATTATTTTGGCTTATCTTTGCAATTTCTCCATCATTCAGATATATAACATCTTTTGTTTTTCCAACCAAAGCAGACGGATCCGAGGCCAAAAAGTTTTCACCACTTCCAACACCAATAACTAACGGACTAGATAACTTAGTTGCATAAAAAATTTCTGGATTTTTTGCATCGATTATTGCGAGAGCATACGATCCCTTTATCATTTTTAGAGTATCAAAAAGCGCAGTATCAAAATCTTTGCCACTGTTCAAAAAATTTTCAATGAGATGGGGCACAACTTCGGTATCGGTTTCTGACAGAAAATTGTGGTCTTGATTTTGTAAATATTTTTTTAATTCCTTGTAATTCTCAATAATGCCATTGTGAACAACGAATACCCGCCCCAGACAATCGCTATGGGGATGAGCGTTAGCTTTGTTGGGACCTCCGTGTGTTGCCCAACGCGTATGACCTATACCCAGGTGACCATCAAAATCACTTCCATTTGCCAAAGATTTTTCTAATATTTTTACTTGCCCAACGCTTTTTCTAACCTCTACTTTGTTATATGTGAGTACAGCAATACCCGCAGAGTCATATCCACGATATTCAAGCGCTTTTAGCCCGTTTATTAAAATGGGCTTGGCTTTTTCTTTTCCGATATATCCAATAATTCCACACATAATTTCAAATATTAGCAATTTTTAAATCTTAATTCAAACTGACGAATGATTCTTACAAAGTCTTTTACCCCCGATATTTATTATATGGAGTCTCATATGTATCTGATAAATATATTATATATTAATTGGCCCAGATAACGAAGGTGAAAACCTTGTGTCCTTTGCCTAAATCACGCTCATAAAGAGAGGCCTTGCCGTCAGAAGATTTTCTCAATTCTTTACCCCATTCCTTAGGATCATCCAGATCAACTTCTGAAGCAACTCCCGAAACTAAAGATTGTTTTAAAGTAGTGGTTGTGTCCAAATGAGCGTAAATTGTCTCCAACATATCATAATCATGTTGATTAGGATGTTGGTTTAGAGTTGGATCACTGCTGTAATCCATACAGGTACCAAGCGGGGGATTGCTAAAATCTTCATCCTGATGATCAAGACCGATGGTATGACCAACCTCCTGACACATCACCAAATTCCTCCAGGCCGGCTTATTGTAAGTAGGGGTATTGAAGTAGGTATCGTTGACCTTAACCGTTCCTTGAGTAATGTGAAGACCGCTCGCCCAAATTGTAGCTACCCCCAACCAACCGTTAGCGCCATATTTTTCACTACAAACTTCAACTTGACCACTAGTGGCTCGACAAACTTTTGGCCTAGTTTTACCAGCCACGATGACAGTGTCCAAAACACTGGATAGATTCCAATCACTGGAAGTTGTTGCTAAATAGCTATCCCAAGTAGCAGAAACGTTATCGCCTAATTTTAAGGCGAAAGGATTGCTAGTCCGCGCCCAATGATATCCGCCCCAAGAGTGATTGGCATAGGCCACAGTCGCGACCGCTGATATGACGATTATTGCTATTAAAGCTCGATTCTTTAAAGTATTTTTAAACATAGAGTTGATTATAATCATTTTTTAATTTATTTTCAAGACTGTTGGCTGCGGACATTGGATGATTCGACAGGCGCACCACAAACTAAACCTAGTTTTTACTTAAAGGGGATAATAATGTTGCTTCAGGAATGCCGGTGTCTTTCTATTCAAAGTT
>CAYIZY010000025.1:0-7610 GCA_964368235.1 uncultured Candidatus Saccharibacteria bacterium | reverse complement strand
AAATATATTTTTTTTGTTTTCTTCCATATCGTTTTATCGTATCAGGAATATTATAAGGATTGCAAGTTCGATCGAAACAGCGATGGTGGGTTGGCTTTTTGGTTATGTTTAATCCAAAAGAACCCCACCTCATCTTCGTAGCAAAGTTAAGCGAAGTGCAGATTAAACAAATTAGCGAGCGAGGAGGAATGACATAGAGAAAAATCACTTGTTTGAGCGAAGCGAGTTGTGTTTTTCTCGTTATGTCAGACGAACGAGCGAGCAATAATTTGTTTCTAATCGGAACGCTTTGCGAGAAGATGGGTGGGGTTCTTTATTTTAACAAAAAATCACTCAATAAATTAGAGAGTGATTTTTTGTTTTTTATAACTAACTATAAAAATTACTTCTTAAATGTCTTCCAAATCCAGAATAGAGCCGACAATCCAACCAACACATAAACTACCTGTGATAGCATCGAATCCATTCCTAATACCCAAGCAACTGCATCAACTCCAAAAAGACCTACTAATCCCCAGTTCAAACCACCAACAACCATTAAAATCCATGCTACCCATTCTAAACCATTCATTTTCATATTTTATTTGGTTTAAATTTTTATTAATAATTTGGCTAGCTTCGACTCACAGCATCACCACCTCACTTATTTAAGTTTAACATAAATCAAAAGCCCCGTTGTCCACAGGGCCCCTTAAAACAATTTTATTGGTTTACCTTCGCTTATAAAATGAGACTGATTATTCTTATCCACAATGCGAGTGCTAGGATTAAATCCAATATTTTTATAAATAGTAGCCAATAAATCAGACGGGTGAATCGGGTCTCTAACATCATAACCACGCTTATCAGTTGATCCATAAACCTTACCTCCCGAAATACCGCTACCAGCCAACAAAACTGAACCAGCCCTAGGCCAGTGATCTCTTCCACTATAAGAATTAATTTTTGGTGTCCTACCAAATTCACCAAAAGCTATAATTAGAACATCATTTAGTAATCCTCTTTCTTCAAGATCTAATACAAGAGAACTAATTGCCTGATCATATGGAGTAACAGCCATAGGAAACCATTTGGGAAGATCAACATGATGATCCCAACCATAATTATTTTTTTCCGGAGGGGAGTGCTCTACAGTAACGAAACCAACTCCTACTTCAATAAGCCGCCTAGCCAAAAGTGCCCGTTGGCCTATATCAGTCCGTCCATATTGATTTCGCAGCTTCTCTGGCTCTTCATTTATATTAAAAGCATTGGCAACTTTCCCGCTGGTAATAATTTCAAAAGCTCGCATCTGATTATCATCAAAACCATCCAAAATATCATTTTTTGCGCGCAAACTATCAAGAACTTCTAAAATATTACGTCGAGATAAAATTCGCTCTTCGCTCACATCACTTACTAAAGATAATTCATCAATTTTAAAATCAGGGCCATTAGGATCTCTCTCTATTAATTTTGGTCTAAATCGGGATTGTAATATACCCATATTACCGATATCATGAATAATTTGATTCTGACGATTGCCCATGAAAATATATGGCATTAGATCATTTCTATCTCGCAAATGTGATAAAACAGCTCCAAATGCTGGGTAATGATTAGCAGCAGATTCACGACCTCTTAATACTAAAAACTGCGCGCCGCCATGATCGGGATTGTCATGGGTAAAAGATCTTATAATAAAAAGTTTGTCGGCAATTTTAGCCTGCTCACTTAAAAGTTCCCCAAGAAATAATCCAGGAACATTGGTTTCAATAGTATTATAAGGACCTCTAATTTCATCTGGAGCATCAGGCTTTGGATCGTACGTATCAATATGTGATGGTCCGCCCAAAAGGTGAAAGAAAATAACTGATTTTCTTTTTTTGGCCGGCGGATCTATTTTCAAATAATCTTGTAAATTTAGCCCTAACATTGGGATCGCTCCAATTCGCAAAAAATCTCGCCGGGAAATTATCATAGCAAACCTCCTTTCTGGTCCAAATTTAATTTTCTAAGTCCTACCTATAAGGTACCACTTTTTATTTATAAAGCAACAAAAATCCCAAAAACTTCCTTCTAGTCCGCTATTCTTGTTCCCTACGAAACAGCGGTCCTAGGTGGTTTCCCTAAAATCCAAAATCTGGTATCTAAAAAATAAAGACGGACACGAGTCCGTCTACGAATTTTTTTCTTTTCGACAAATACATGGACAGCTATAACAATCTCGGCATTTGTAAGGATAAAACTTCCAAATCTCGTCTGATAGATTTATTTTGAGTCGGTTTGATAGGGCAAATATCCAAGAAATAACATCAGCCATTTCTTCGGCGCCTCTCTCTAACCTGCCATGGCGGCACTCCCTACTCACTTCTCCCGCTTCTTCTGTTATGTGATCAGCGAGTTTACTGGGATCACTCACCTTAACTTTCCAGAAATAGAGTTTATAGTGCAATTGCTGATGGTCAGCTAGATTTTTCGGTTCGTCAACTCTGTCTTGTTGGGCTTGTTTTATTATTAATAATCTTTCTGATTCAGTAATTTTCGGAGCTTTTTCATCGTGTTCCATGCCGCATTCACAGTCAGATTTTTGGAGGCAATATGTGCATATTCCAGGATATTTTAGCCATAAAGCTTCTTGGAGGTTGATATTAAACCTATTAGCTACACCATTTAGAAAAGAATAAATATCAGCCAATTGACTTGCGAATTGATCTCTATAGTCTTTCCGGACAACTTCGTGCATCTTACTGCATTGTTCAAAAAGACGCAGTAGAAGCGTTGAGTTGTCATATCGAAGATTATTAAGATCATGATAAATATCCCTAAACATTAAACCGAATTCTTCAACTGTAAGCCAAGAAGGACTTTCATGAACTTGCATCTCTTTCTCCCTTGTAAAGTATTTCAAAAAAACTACTTAGTCAAAATATAAGGCCCATTTTCCGTAATTGCAACTGTGTGCTCAAATTGGGCTGATAAAGAGCTGTCTCGAGTAGCGTAGCTCTCATCTTCTAGTTGGACAATTTCTGCGTCCCCTGCGCTTAACATCGGTTCGATTGCTAAAACCATTCCCGGAACTATTTTAGGACCAACGCCTTCTCGTCCTTCGTTGAAAACTATAGGGTTTTCGTGGAGATTCTTACCTATTCCATGTCCCGTTAATCCTTTGATCACTTTAAATCTTTGGGATCGGGCGTATTTATTTATAATAAAACCAACGTCGCCCAAAGTTTTCCCCAATTGACAATTTTCTATTGCCAGCTCTAAGGCCTTTTTTGTGGCAGAAATTAATTTTCTGGCCTCTGGTGAGATTTGTCCTATGCCGACTGTAACAGAGGTGTCGGTATAAAAACTTTTATGTAAAACGCCGAGGTCAATTTTTAAAACATCGCCGGATTTTAATTTGTATTTAGTCGGTAATCCATGGACAACCACTTCATTGACTGATGTACAAATAGATGCCGAATAAGGTTTATCTGCCCCACCCGGCTTGTAACCTAAAAAAGCCGGTACAGCACCGGCCTCTCTAATTAATTTTTCAGCAAGCTCATCTAATTCTATCAAGCTAACTCCCTCTTTCGCCTCTCTAGCTAATCTATCCCTCACTTGGGCAAGAATTTTCCCGCCCTCGGCCATTATTTCGATTTCAGATTTTGTTTTAAGATTGTTCATCGAGTTTTTGTATCTTATCTAGAATTTTTTGAAAAATTATATTCGGTCTTTCTTCTCCATCTAGTTCCAGCACATTATAACCTCTTTTTTTAAATTCCGCCACTATCGGTAAAGTTCTTCTTTCAAATACAGCAAGTCTTTCTTTTATTACTTCAGGCGCATCCAAACTTCTCTTTCTAAGTGCTCCACCGCAAAATCCACAATGGTTAGGAGTTGGATCATCATGAAAATAAAGAACTGGACGACCACAAATAATGCAAACAAAACGACGGCCATTGCGGTGAATAGATACCTCTGGTCTAATTTTTAAAAAGACTACAAACACATTCTCTTTTCCATAGCAATTCTCTATCTCTTTGACTAATCCTTCGTGTTGGCCGTTTCCCCATGCCTCATCCATCGTTCTGGGTGAACCGCTATAAACTAAACCGATCCTAGCTGTGCAGATTTTCAGAGTTTCTTCTTTTACAACATTAAAAACCCAGTGCGGATCATTCAACTCCCCCGAATCAAATATCTTTTTTTGTTCTTGAATTTTAGAATTATTTTTATTCTTCGGATCGTTAATTATTGACTCCAAATATTTTCCGGTATCAAAATGGATATAACCGAGTTTATCAGCCAAAAGATTGGCCTGCGTCCCCTTGCCCGCTCCCGGCGGACCATAAATAATAATTCCTCGCATGTTTTCATTATATAAATGAAAAATTAAAAATGCAAAATAAAAAGACCCCGCCGGTGTGTGCACACACCAAGCGGGGCTTGTGACCCTTTTTTTGTTGTCACCAGTTTTTTGCCACCCCCCGGGTCACTACTAAGGGAGCGCATACTCAACTGGTCTAATCGTTCTTTCTGCTTTTTTTCCTTACGCGCGTTGGAAGTTAATCGGTTGAACGATATGTGGGTTCGAGCCACACCGATCACTTCACTGTAATTCCGCGCGCTTCCGACAACTTGGGTGCCGGATCCCTCTTCTTTCTTTTTATTATCTTATTTCTCTTTTTCAGTTCTTAATGTTCTTATACTGTAAGTATAGCAAACCCTAAGCCACTTGTCAACCCCCACACCTAATAGCGATCAGAAATTAATGAAAATCGCTATTAGGTGTGGGGGGTCAATAGGGCAAAAAGTGTAGGTTTTAAGCTGTTTTTAGCCAACGGGACTGGGTGGCTTCATATTTTAAAGAGCCACCTACCTTCATCTTGAGCCAAGTCAAGCGAAGTGCAGGTTAAATAAATTCGTGAGTGAGGAGGAAGGTAGGCACACAAAAAGAACTTGTTTGAATCCCGCTAGGTTGAGTTGTTTTTTTGTGTGCTATTCCTACCGACGACGAACGAACAAGAATTTATTTCTAACCGGAACGCTTGGCGAAAGGTGAAGAGTGGGTGGCTAATTCTGAATAATTAAAACCTCTCGTATTCTCTTATCGTAAGTTGAGAATTAATTTGATTCATTACTTCTAGCGCCACAGAGACCACAATCAAAAGGGCCGTGCCGCCGATTGTTAAAGTAGCGATACCGGTGATAATTTGGGTGACGTTTGGCAAAATAGCCACTAATCCCAAAAAGATAGATCCGAATAAAGTAATACGATTACTAATCTGGCTCAAGAAATCTCCAGTTGGTTCGCCCGGTCGAATGCCAGAAATAAATCCCCCGCTACGCTGCAAATTCTTAGAAACTTCTTTTGGATCAAAAGTTACTGCAGTATAGAAATAAGTGAAAACAACAACCAAAATAAAGTAGATAATACTGTAAATAATCTGGTTATTGAATAATTTATTTACCCATTCAGTCATTACAGTAGAAAGTTCTGTAGAAAATATAGAAATTATTTGAGCTAAAAATTGAGGGAAAAGCAAAATAGAAATCGCAAAAATAATTGGGATTACGCCAGCCTGATTTACTTTTATTGGTAGATAAGACGAGACGCCGCCATACATTTTATTCCCTCGCACTCTTTTGGCATATGAAACGGGAATTTTTCTTTCACCTTGCGTTACAAAGACAACTGCCGCGACAATAATTACGCTCAATATCGCAAAAGCAATATAGGTTGGGATCACCGAAGGATCGTAACTGGCAAAAGCTTGAGTAATTGCTGTTGGTAGACCACTTACGATACCAGCAAAAATAATCAAGGAAATACCATTACCTATTTTAAATTCACTAATTAATTCACCGAGCCAGACAAGGATCATTGAACCGGCTGTAATAATAACAACGTTAATGATTGTCTGGACTATTGAAAGTGATTGCAAGACGCCTTGGTTGATTAATAAATTTAAAAATCCGTAAGCCTGAAGACCAGCCAATGGAACCGTTAAATAACGAGACCAACGGTTAAATTTCGCCCGCCCCACGGGGCCTTCTTCATAATATAAAGCTTTCAATGTTGGAAAAATCATCGTCAAAAGCTGCATTATAATCGTGGAAGTAATATAGGGACCAACACCCAACATCATTACTGAAAGATTGCCCAACGCGCCGCCGGAAAATATATCCAAAAAACCCAACAATTGGCTAGAGGCAAAAAAATCTTTCAATTTAAACGGATCAATTCCCGGAATTGGGATAGTGGCTAAAATTCTAAAGACGATTAAAATACCAGCTACTGCAAGTATCTTGTTTCTAAGGTCTGATATTTTGAATATTTGTAAAAAGCGTTCCATAGGAAAATAAATTCTTTAGAGTTTAGGGTTTAGAATTTCGGATTTTAATTGCTCCTCCTGCTTTTTCTATTTTAATTTTAACAGATTTAGAAACCAACAAATCTTCAAGGATTAAGGACTTCTTCACATCCCCATTACCCAAAACTTTTACCGGTTTTTTCGGATTTGAAATTAATTTATTTTTAAATAAAACTTCCCTGTTAATTGTTTTACTGTCAATTGTATTTAGTTGTTTTAAGTTAATTATCTGAGGTTTGTCGGACTTTGGTTTATTTTTAAAACCGCGCAATTTTGGCAAGCGGCCTAAAATTTCCTTCAAGCCAGAAGGTATACGACGTCCACCGTGAGCGCCCTGTCCTTTTGTGCCACGGCCAGAACTAGTACCTCTCTTTCCTCCACGTCCGATTCGAGGCTGTTTGTTAGTTAAAGCATGTTTTGGCTGTAATGTGTGTAGTTGCATGATTTTAGATGTTAGATTTTAGATGTTAGGGTTTTTGACTTAAGCTTTTTTAAAGCTTCTATTGTTGCCAATGCATTAGTCAACTTATTCGGCGTACGGCCTAAAGTTTTGGCGGTAACGTCCTTAATGCCGGCTAAAAATAAAACAGTTCGCGCTGCTCCACCAGCCATTAATCCGTGTCCAAGGCCAGCTGGCTTGATACGAATTTTTGCGGCACTGAATTTTGCCTCTACTTCGTGAGGAATGGTCCTTCCTTTAAGTTGAAGGGTTAAAATATTTTTTTGGGCATTAGATCTAGCTTTTGTAACGGCTTGGGCAACATCTAGTCCCTTGGCAATGCCGACGCCAACCTTACCCTTCTCATCGCCAACAACAACTGTGGCGCGAAAACGAAACCTTTTACCTCCTGCGACAACACGAGTGACACGGCGCAAATCAAGAACCTTTTCTTTTAGACCGTCGCTTGGTGGTTTTCTCGTGAATTGTTTTCTTTGTTCCATAAGATTATAATTTTATACCACTTTTTTTAACTTCTTCGGCCAAGGCTTTTACTTTACCATGAAACTTATAAAAACCTCTATTGAAAACTGCGGTTTTAATACCAGCCTTTGAAGCCCTCTCTGCCAAAACTTTCCCTGCTTCCTCACCCTTTTTTGAAGCTGCAGAAACTAATGTGTGTCCTTTTTCATCATCGATTAATTGAGCATAAATAAATTTATTACTTCGAAAAACAGATAGACGGGGCTTTTCTGAAGTGCCAGAAATCTTCGCTCGATTACGATTTTTTCTTCGATCTCTTATTTGGTTTTGTTTTTTTAGCTTAT
>CAYIZY010000024.1:6633-7898 GCA_964368235.1 uncultured Candidatus Saccharibacteria bacterium | reverse complement strand
TTTTTAATTTCCTCAACACTATCCTCTTCTACTAAATCCGTACGAGAAATAATTATGTATTCTTTTTTTTCTAATAAAGCTGGATTATAAGCACCGAGTTCTTGACGAATTATTTTATAATCTTTTTCTGGATCGGCGCTGACGGCGTCAATGAAATGAAATAAAATTCTTGTGCGCTCAATATGACGCAAAAACTTAATGCCCAATCCCTTGCCAGTGGAAGCGCCCTCAATCAATCCCGGAATATCGGCTAAAATTAGAGAGTGATAAACACCTAAATTTGGTTCTAAAGTAGTAAATTGGTAATTAGCCACCTTACCTTGCGAATTAGTAATTGTATTTAATAAACTTGTTTTCCCAATATTAGGCAATCCAATTAACCCAATATCAGCAATTAGTTTTAGTTCGAGGCGTAATTTAAATTCTTCTCCGGATAAGCCGGGTTGTGATTGCTTCGGCGAAGTATTAGTTGAAGATTTATAAAGAAAATTTCCTTTACCTCCTTTACCGCCAGTGGCCACTAAAATTTTTTCTCCCACTGAAGTAAGCTCTTTTTTGATGTCGGTATTTAAAATGTTAATTACAGTGCCTCTTGGCACCAATAAAACTAAATCTTTTCCGGTGTGGCCATCGCGAAAAGCGCCGCGCCCGTCTTCTCCGTCATCAGCCGAAAACTCTTTTTGAGAACGATAGCGATTTAAAGCCGAAAGGTCGGAAACCGCCTCCAAATAAACATCCCCGCCCTTGCCGCCACTGCCGCCAGTCGGTCCCAAGCTCATTTTCACCTTACTAAAAGCCACCGCTCCCTTGCCGCCCTTCCCCGCCTGAATTTTTATTGTTACATCATCTATAAGCATACTGGATATATTACATTATTATTGTTATATTAAGCCAATGCTTGGATTATTTTTAATAATAAGCTCTTTTAGCGCTTCTGCCACTTCCAGTATTGCCCAACCAGTAACTTTTAGTTGGGAGGCAATAGATGGTGTAACGGCGAGCATTTCTATAGAATGCGATGATAAAAAAATTGGCTTTTGGCACAGCCCATCGAGCAAAGTTTTTAGATGTGGAGAAAAGATAGATACAATGCCTATAGTCCATCATATCGAACTTCGCCCACAGGATATTTTAGTAAAAACAAAAGTTTTGTTCATGCTGAATATCCAAAAAGACTACAGAAACTTATCAGAACAACGCTCTCTAACTATAGATTTTTATCCACAGGGATTTGAAGAAGAAAAAGTTGGCACATTATTCACTCG
>CAYIZY010000024.1:0-6533 GCA_964368235.1 uncultured Candidatus Saccharibacteria bacterium | reverse complement strand
GCAAAAAACTTTTCAACAGGCACTACCGGTCCAGGAGGGAAGCTTCCTCGTTCGGTAATAACTTCATCTTTAATCATTTGAGCAATAATAGATGCGGGCATTCCGGTATCAATGTTGCATCCGGCATCTTCCCAACCCGGCAATGTATTTACAATGCACTCCATATGTATTTGGTCTGGTTTGCCATCGCGAATTCCACTTACTTTTACCCAAAGATTTTCTTTTTCTGTATAACCTTCAGGAACTTTTATTGTTCTAAGAGATTGGGTGAGAACATCTATCGGCAAAACTTCCCTTTCTTCAATTTTAATAGGCTTTTTACTTGCCAAACCACAGTCAATAAATGTTTTTATAGTGTTATACGAATGATCCGGAAAACCAGCGTAAAATTTTATACTTTTTAAGCCATCAGGACGGTTTCTTAAATAAAATGTGTAAGTTTCCGGGTGCCTAACTAAGAAACATTTTTGCTTGCCAATTTCTCGAAATTCCATATCCACGAGAGTTTCTTGTGGCGTAGCTTCTTTCCATTCGTCATTTTCTATATAAGGCGCTGGATCAGTAAATTCCTCTACTATAGATGGGATGGAAAAAGGCACAACAAATTTTTCTATATTAGAATTCCAAGCAAAACCGACATCTACATTTTCTAAACTATCAAATTTCTGGTGAGCATGGTGGAGCATTACATTATTAACGCCCGGGGTAGAGCCGCAACCAGTAATACCAATGATACCGGTCTCTTTAAAATCCTTATCCATGGCTATTTGTTCTTTGGTCATCGGAATATCTGAACCAAGATCTATAACATGCTTTTTAGTTCGCAAACAGGCTTCGTAAACATTAAGATTCCAATCCCCTTCAGCGCAATTAATCACAACAGCTGGGTCTACTTCTTTAATTAAGGCCGTTATTTCATTAACACTTCGCAAGTCAACTTTTTTTACTGGCGTACCGGGAAACCGATCAATAATTCTTTTAGCACCCTCAGGATATAAATCAGCCAAAAAAACTGTTCGGCCATTTTCTAATAAATCTCGGGCGACAATCTTCCCTTGCATGCCACCGCCTCCTAATATTAAAAAATCTTTCATAATTTAATTATACATAGTAGTATAAAAATATGAAGCACGAGGTTTTTTGGAAAAATCCTGGTTATCAAATTAGGCCAGAACTAAAAGAAGATATTGACTGCGATTATTTAATTGTTGGTGGCGGCATAACTGGAGTGTCAACAGCTTATTTTCTAGCCAAAAAGGGGGCGAAAAATATTGTATTGATTGAAAAAAAATATATTGCTAGTGGAGCCACTGGACAAGCCGCTGGCACGCTTGTTTTGCGGGGAGAGACAGACATATTAGATCTCACAAAAGAACATGGTAAAGAAAAAGCTAAATCTTACTGGAAAGAAATTCATAATAACTTAAAAGCAATAAAAAACGTTATAAAAGAAGAGGAAATAGAATGCGAAGCCGAGCCACAGGATACATTGTATTGTAGCGTCAAGCGCCCTGAAGACGATTATCTTAGAGAAGAATATGAAGCGGAAAAAAGTCTTGAGCCAACTACTAAATTTCTCGAGGGAGAAGAATTTAAAAAAGAATTAAATACCGATCTCTTTACCAGAGGTGTTTTATCGGAAAACCACGGACTGTCAGTAAACCCACTAAAATTAACACAAAACCTATCAAAAATAGTGGAAAAAAAATACGGAGTAAAAATATATGAAAATACCTCTTTTATGGACAGAGAAATTAGTTATAAAAAACTGGTCATGGCCATAGATTCAGATTATCCATCCGAAAAGGTACAAAAAAATAAATCAACGATTATCATTACTCGGCAATTAACTAAAGACGAATTAAAAAAAACGGGCCTAGAAAAAAGAAAAATAGTTTTCGACGATGAACAGAAAAATGATTATTACTATTTTAAGGTGACTAGAGAAGAAAGATTACTTTTTGGTTTTGGTAATATTATTGTGGACAAAAAACACAAAGAAACTGATCCTCACCTTCCACATCTCCAAGATTTAGAAAAATTTATTAAAAAAATATTTCCTTATTTAGATCTCAAACCAGAATACGCCTGGTCAGGAACTTTCGGCATCACCACAAACTATGAGCCGTTAATAGAATTTAAAGATAATATGGTTTCAATTTCCGGCGCCGGCACCCAAATCGCCTGTTTTATGGCCGCTAAAGAGGTAGTAGATAAAATTTTAAATTAAGGAATAATTATATTAAAGCCGATTAGAGCCAAATAAACTCCTATCAATATAATATTATTATAACATATAATTTAATTTAAATCTAAATCCAAAATCTGATCAATTTTAATTTGTTTTACAAAATCTGGAACGTGGCTCACTAAAATCATTGCTCCCTCATAGCGATCTAAAGCTTTGGCGATTATAGGGATATGACGGAAGTTGATGTGATTGGTTGGTTCGTCAAGAATAAGCAGACCAGGCTTTTCGAGAGAAAGTTTAGCAAAAGCAACTAGGCCCTTTTGCCCTTCAGACAAGGCACCTATCTTTGTTTTTAAAACTTCTGCGTCAATTAAGAAGCCGGCGGCGCAAGAACGGAGCTCTTGTTCCGTGCCCTCCCTCATTGCGTCGGCAAGCGTGCGATAAACGGTTTGGTCAAAATCCAGAATAGAAAAATCCTGGCGGTAGTAGCCGATATGGATGCCCGCCGCCACATGCTCCCCCTTAGCATGTCCATCCGCAAGCTTTTCTAAAAGTGTTGTCTTGCCAATGCCGTTTGGACCGGAAAGAAGAAGGTGCTCCTTCTTTTTTAAAACTATATTCACGCTTTTAGTCTTTGGCTTGTGGGTTTTTAGATCTATAATCGAAACGGAGTTTAATTGCAAAATTTTTCCGCTAATATCCGCCTGGCAAGGAATTACAAAGTTTCTGATTGCCTTATCTTCTCTCCTGACCTCAACGATATCCTCCTGTAATTCTTCAATCTTCTCTTTCATTTTTCTAGCCACATCGCGCATATGTCCGCCTTTCTGCGCGAAAAATCCCATCTGCTCCTTTCGATGTTGGATATCTTTTCCCAATCGGACGTTTTTCATGCGCTCACGCTCCAATCGGGCTTTTATTTCCTCCACCACCTTAAAATAATTCCCAGCATACTGTTCTATTTTTTTCGTAAAAACATCAAGATACAAAACGCCTTGCGTAAATGAATTTAAAAAATCGGCGTCATGGGAAATAACAATGCAAGTTTTTTTATAATCAATCAAAAATTTAGTGAGGTGCTCAATCCCTTGTTTGTCTAAATTATTGGTCGGCTCATCGAGTAAAAGAATATCCGAATCCTGAATCAACGCCTGCGCAAGAAGCACTCGCGCCTGCTGGCCACCGGATAAATCTTTCAAAAGTTTTCTGTGAGGAACTGTTAAGTGAACTACATCTAAAACTTTATTAATTTTTGGCTCAATATCATATATTTTTTCTGCAAATGCTTTTTCAAAAAACTCCCTGACCGTAAGCGCGCTCTCATTGCGGCCAACCACTTGGCGAGCTGTTGCCATCGTTAGCTCTTTTCCAGTAGAAATAGCTCCCGATTCTGGCTTTAAATTTCCCGCAATTAATTGAAAGATGGTACTTTTTCCCGCGCCATTTTGACCCATTAAAGTTATTTTAGATCCCTCACGAACGGAAAAATCCACCTTGTTCAAGATGGATTTTTTTCCGTAGTCAAAAGATACCTTATTAAAGCGAATTATGACATTAGACTGCGTCACTTTATTCGCGTGATACCTTTGTCGCGGCTAGACCCTTTTCTGTTTCAACAACTTCAAAAGTGACAGTATCGCCAACTTTCAATTCGTCAAACATGATGCCATTCAATTCTTTTGAATGGAAGAATAGATCCTTTGTTTCGCCTTCGCGAGAAATGAATCCGAATCCCTTACCCGCGATAAGGGTTTTGATAGTTCCTTTCATATTTATATTTTTTATTTTTAATCATACTAAAGAAAACGACCCACATCTTAGTATCTTTCCATTATAACATATCCATTATTTAACGTCAAGTATCCGATATTTTTTAAAGCCATCCCCTCCTACTATGTCACCTTTTAAGCGATTCATAAGCGAGGCACCAAGAGGCGATTCATTTGAGATTCGGCCTTCACCAGGATTAGTTTCACGCTTACCAAGAATCAAAAAGGTTCGGCGAGTTCCGTCTTCTGCTTCCAATATAACAGTAGAACCAAGTTGGACCGTGCCAGATGCATTCGCGCCAGGCTTAATTATCACAACTCTCTTGATCTGGTCTTTAATGCTTAATATTTGCCGATGCGTGCGACGCAAGATTGATTTTGCCTCTCTGTATTCAGCGCTATCTGACCGGTCGCCAAAAGCGGCGGTTCGCTGGGCTTCCGAAATAAGTTCGGGCAAGTCGCTTTTGAGCTTAACAAGTTTTTCTTTCATGCGCTCAAAAGCTTCTTCAGTAAGATGAATCGGCCCATCATCCCATATTTTCAAAACGTCAAATTTTCTTCTAGGTATTTGCAATTTAATCTTGTTTTAAAATTTTCTAATCAAACCCTTAGCCTAAATTCCAATTTTCTTAAGACGACTTGAATTTTAATCTAACTTTTTTGGATTCTTCTTTAAATAAAATATCTTGACTAAGAACTAACGGATGAACTAAAAGAGCCTTTTCATTATAACCAGCTAAATGCAATTTCTCTAGAGACCTCACCCGTGAAAGCGCCACATATCCTTGCCCCTCAATAAAAACACCTCTCAAGTCTATAAAAGCTTCGTCTAAAGTTAGCCCTTGGCTTTTATGAATAGTCATTGCCCAGGCTAGACGGAGCGGAATTTGTTCAATTTTAGCAATAATTTTCCCACCATCCTCAATTATCCACTCCATAAAATCAACAGATATCTTTTGACCGCTATTAGTTCTTACAATCGGACGACCATCGAAATTATCAAAACCAACAACATTCCCCAATGTTCCGTTTACAAATCCTTTATCAAAATTATTTTTAGTAAACATTACCAGAGCCCCTATTTTCAAATTTAAAATCTCTGGAGAAAGACAGCTTTTTTTAAGTTTATCCACTAAAAAATCTTTTCCGCGGCTTTTCATTAAAAAAGCTTTTAATTCACCATTAAGTCTATCTAACTCTTCACTGTTTAGCCGATCTACATTTTCATTATGAGGAAAAAGTTTAGTGATATTTTTATTTTTAATAGAGTCATGATCTGTCAATCTGCTATTTAGATAATCTTTATGTTCTTCTAAAACTACACCAGAACGAATGCCAGATAATAAATTTAAAAATTTAAAATCTGATTGCCTATGTTGCTCCGAAAGATAACAAACCAAAAGATTACTTCCAAACCAGATTGGCGACTCAAAGGCAAATTGGGAAATAGGTTCATTTTCCCTTGAAACTGGAGGCAGTTGAAAAAAATCTCCAACAAAGACAACTTGAATACCTCCGAAGGGTAAATCTGATTCTTTTATTTTTCTACAAACAATTTCAACCAAGCCAAGAGTATTTCCGTCCAACATTGATATTTCGTCAATGATCAAAACTTTTACTCGCTTAATTCGTTGAGTAATTTTTCTATTAAATAGAATTCGATTTAAATCGTAAGACGAAAGTTCTTTTTTTATGCCAATTCCACTCCAAGAATGAATAGTCATGCCGCCAATATGAGTAGCGGCGATACCAGTAGAGGCCGTAAGAGCGAAATTTATCTTATTCTTCCTAAGATAATTTGCGTAAGAATTGATTGTGTAAGTCTTGCCCGATCCCGGCTCGCCGGTCAAAAAAACATTAGCTCCGGTTTTAATGACAGACAACGCTGTTTCTTGGGTCATAATATATAAAATTAACCCACTCTTTTATTTCTACGCAACATTTGCTACAATAATCTTAGTTTATTTATTCCCCGGTAGCTCAGTTGGTAGAGCGCCTCCCTGTTAAGGAGGATGTCGTAGGTTCGAGCCCTACCCGGGGAGCCAGATCGGATGAGCATCAGCGAAAGCTGGTGTTTTTCCTTTATTGACGGGCTCTTTTGGCGGTTCGAAAGTCTTTTTTGGGTTTGTTTTCTCGACTAACGCTTCGTGGACTCGGTCAAAGATGATTTTAAAGGCTTTGTGATACGAAACCTCGATATTTTTGCCATTGATCGTTATGACTACAGTCGCTTCTCTCAAAGCCAATGCGAGTCCGGCATTATCAAAAGCATTTCGGACCGCGTCTTTCGCTACAATATCAAATTTGTACACTGTCCCCATTGAGACTTTTATCATTTTCATAATCATTATCAGTTAAACAAAAAGCTCGCGATCTGTTACCACAAAACGTGATAGCGGATCGCGAGCCCTTGAACTCGGAATACCTTTCAGGTCGCCTCTTGAGGCGTTTATTTAACTGTTGAACTTATTTTACCACTTATGCCTACTTTGTTGCCATAGTGACTTGTGCATTTCCTAGCTTGATTTATTCGTTATAATCCGCTATAGTTGATATATCGGATTAAATATATG
>CAYIZY010000023.1:5007-8415 GCA_964368235.1 uncultured Candidatus Saccharibacteria bacterium | reverse complement strand
TCTACATGACTAATTATTACAAAATTTCTTATTTTAGATTCTTTTGTTGTCTTATCCATCTTCTTTTAATAACATTATTTAATACAATCTTTGCGTTCTTTACTCTTTTGCTATGTAACATATAGGGCAGAATTTTTTCTATAAATCTTTCTAAATCATCAGCAAAATTAATATTAATTCTCCAAAGATCACTACTCAAAATCTGAACCTTACTTAATCTTTCACCTTTTTTATAGATACATCTAAATTTATTTCTTATTCCAATGTCATTTAAAAAATTACTCATCCAGTATAGAACATGATAATCGTAACTATCTACCTTAAACCTTCCCCTTCCTTGGTTTAGGCCAAAATTAGCTTCAGCATCTATATAACCAGCCATAAAAGACCATCCGAAACTAATATTCTCGTTAATCCAATCAGGCACAACCTTCTTTTCAATTAAAAACTGAAAACTATTATCAAGAAAACAATTTATATTGTAAGAGTTCTTCTTAGAATAAGATATTGTAACATGCCCATATTTAGTAAACAAACTTTTAATTAAATTTACTTGATCTAATAAAGTAGTGTGGCATCTTACAACTAGAATTCTAGAATTTGGAAAAGGTTTATATACATTAAGATCGCCTATTCTAAAGCCTAATAAATAAGATTTTTCTATGCCATTACCATTAAAAGGAGATTTTTTATATTTAAATCTTTTTCTTCCAGCGGTTCTTGTTGGAATATTATTTTTCCTAAGATGATTTAAAATAGTGACATCAGTACAATCAAGTTTTTTCGCAATCTCCATTGCGGTAAGTCCCCTGTCTGTATAAAGACCCTTAAGTAGGGATATAGGTATATCTAAATCTCTTCTTCCCATTAATTAATTGTAAGTTAAAGTGATCTAATGTGCAATAATTACGAAATTCCTGATTTTAGATAAATTTGACATATACAAAGGTAATGATGTAACTTATACAATAGTTCTCTCACACATTCAATAGGAGAAAGAAAATGATCCTTACTCTGACTATCTTAGGATTGGTAATTTGGTTCGGATGTGGATTAGTAGCTCAAGCAGCCTTTAAAACGAACATGACTTATAATCATGTTGATATAACTTGGAAATATAGATTGTCCGCTTTCGCGCTTTTATTGTTTGGGTGTTTAAGTTTATTGATAGCATTATGTGTTTTTTTGAAACTACAAAAAATAAATGGGGAGCGACCTTGGGAATGGACCGACTTACATTACTTTTTCCCTAAAAATCCTAGACATATCAAATAAAAAACAAAAGTCCCGAGCTGATCGGGACTCTTTTGTTAGAATAATGCCCCTGAGATGTCCTGGTTAAAAACCAGATTGGTTGACCTTGCTTTGATCCCAAGGGATCAAATGACTCGGTTTCCCATAAAAATAATATTAGCCCAGAATCTGAAGAATAGAATTCCTTTTTTATAGTAGCACAATACCAGTGAAGAAAAAGTGTGAACAACTAAAACATAATAGCTACACGTACTGAACTTCCTCTTCTAATTTAATTCCAAACTTTTCAAAAACTTTTTCTTTTATTAATACAATAAGCTCTTTTACATCATCAGCAGTTGCTTCCATTGTGTTTACAATAAAATTTGGATGTTTAGGGGAAATCATTGCGCCACCAAAACTCACTCCTCGCAATCCACATCGATCAATTAAAATTGCGGTTGGTAAAACAGGAAAAGGATCTTGTTTTATTTTTTCTTTAAATATTTCTTTGTGTTGATCCGGCACTAAATTCCAATCAACATTTTTAAAGATGCTGCCAATATTCGGATATTCCATCGGATGCTTGCGATAACGATAATTAATCTTATCATCGGTAAGTAAACGTATTTCTTTCGGATCGCCTTGTTTTAAATTAAAAATCGCTCCTAAAATAATTTCATTAGGGCTCTTCTTGTAGATACTATTTCTATAATCAAACTCACATCCTTCTTTTTCTCTTTTTATTAAATTTGTTTCGTTATCAATTAAAATACTTAATACACCCAAGACAGAATCTTTTATTTCACCGCCAAAAGCACCGGCATTGCCACGGATCGCCCCACCCACAGTACCGGGCAAACCACCTGCCCATTCCAAACCAGATAATCCTTTTTCAATGCAAAAATTTAATAGGTCGGACATTAAAACCCCGGAGCCGACATGAACCCGATTGTCATGAATGTGTAAGAATTTTATTTCCGGCTTTAAAACTAGACCATCAAAACCTTCATCTCCGATCAATAAGTTAGTACCTCCTCCAAAAATAAAAACAGGCAACTTCATTGCCCTTGATTCTTTTATCGCTTTAACCAAGTTGTCTAATCCCTCGGCCCTATAGAAGTATTTAGTGTTGCCACCTATTTTATAATTGCTATACAGACGAAGAGAGACGTTTTTATCAAACATATGTCCAAAATCTAAATTTTCTCTCGATGGTGTCGTGTGGTGACCTCCAATTATTAAAATAGATGAGTGCGCATCACGACACCAAATTTAGTGTAGCATTGAGAACCCCAAAAAGCAAAAACGCCCGAAGGCATTTTTGCTAATAATTGGGAGCGCGTTCACTCACCTATCGTCTAGTATACCATATTAACTATTTAATTTCAAATGTAACGTTTACGGTAACCTTTATCTCCTCACTACCCGGCTCGATTGTAGGCACTACTGCATCCATAACTCCACCCTTACCTAAAGATCTTTCGGCATACATTGGCATTAGATATCCTCCTTGTGAACCTTCACTAAAAGTAACTACTCGACCCAATCGAACACCATTAAAACTCGCTTGCTCTTCAGCTTTTTCACGAGCATTTTGGAAAGCTTTCTGACGAGCTTCACTCAAGTAATTTTCTAAATCGTCAACAGAAAAATTTGGGCCGCTAATTTGATTGATTCCCAAACCGGGCAAACCGCCTAAAATTTTATTGACATTATTTAGGTCGCGAATCTTCACTGTCACAGTTTGGGTTAAATTATATCCATCAATTGATGATTGGCCAGTTTTCGGATTATAAATATATCGAGGTGAAAGATTATATCCAGATGTTTTGATATCTTTTTCGTCTACTTTTTGATTTTTGACAAAGGCGATCGCCTGATTAATTTTTTCATTGTTATCATTTTGCAAAGCATTAATATCTTTACCCTCGGAAACAACGGAAAAAGAAACTACTGAAATATTTGGTTTTAAAATAACTTCCCCCTCACCGTTAACCATAATCGTGCGAACCGGCAACAAGGAACTGGACCAATTTTTAACTGCTAGGCCGACACAAATCAAAACTAAAACACCGACTCCGGTTAAGCCGACCAGTAACCAATCTAATAAATTTTTTGACAATGACTGATTTTCCATATTTGATCTTTTTTTAAACTGGCGCCTCCGACTAA
>CAYIZY010000023.1:2369-4907 GCA_964368235.1 uncultured Candidatus Saccharibacteria bacterium | reverse complement strand
ATTTCGTTTGTTTCCCCCATCTTACGACGTTCGGAGTGGCCAATTATTACATATTCCACGCCAAAGTTTTTTAATTCAGTTGCCGACACCTCGCCAGTATAAGCTCCGGTTGGACCAGACCAAAATAAATCCTGCGCGCCCAGTTTAGCTTTTTTAATTACAGATTTTACCACTTGCAAGAATGGGTAAGGAGGGCAAATAATTAGATTATCAAAATCACTCGCCCTCGCCAAATCTAAGGCTTCTGCAACCGAGACAGGATTCATTTTCCAGTTGGCTATTATTAATTTACTCATAATCTATTATTATAGTACCACTTCAAAACATCGTAAGCTATTAGAAGCGTATTGATGCTACCTTCTTTAGCATCTTCCACTAAAACTAAAATTGCTATTTTAGCTCCGCCAGCTGGCGGATCAGAAGGACCATAGCCGACAAAGAAGGCGTTTGTCTTAGTATTGTTTTGGATTTGAGCGCTACCAGTCTTTCCAGAAGTTTTGTAGGGCAGATCATAAAGTAAATTAGCGGTGCCATAAGGTTGGGCAACTGTATCACGCATACCTCTCTGCACTTCTTTAATCTCCGCCCACCAATCACTATAATCAAATATAATCTCCGGCTTATTTTCTTGGATAACATTATTTTTTTCATCAACTACCCTTTGGACAAGAAATGGCCGATAAGTTTTCCCACTGCTAGCAATAGAGGAAATAAAAGTTAAAAGGCGCAAAGGAGTGATGCTTAAATCCCCCTGACCAATACTGACGTTGTAGGTATCACCCAGGCGCCAAATTTGGCCGGTTCTTTTTTCTTTTTCATCTGGATTGGGTAGAAAACCGACCGCCTCACTATCCAAATCAATACCAGTTGATTCATTAAATCCAAATTTCTGCCAATATTCATTTAATTTATTAATTCCTAATCCTTTTAATTCTCCTTTTATGCCACCACCAAGAGCATAAAAATAAATATTGCTTGACCGGGCCAACGCAGAATATAAATTCACCCAGCCATGCGCTTTCCAGTCTAAAAATTTACTTGGCTTATCCGGAACGTAAGGATTGGGAATTTCTAATACCCCACTAGAATAAGTTTGCCACTCTGGTGTAATTAATTTTTCTTTTAAAGCAGCGAGGGCTAACAATGGCTTAATAGTTGATCCCGGATTATACAATCCTGAAACCGCCCTATTAAAAAGAGGTTTAGTGATAATGTTTAAATATTTGGCTGGTTGATTATTATCAAATCCAGGAAAATTTATTAAAGCAAGAATCTCACCATTTTGAGGATTCATCGCAATACCAATACCACTTGTCCTACCCAATTTCTCTAAGCCAACCTGAAGACGATTATAAAAATAGGTTTGAAATTCCACGTCAATGGTGGTAATTAGTTGGCTCCCCGGCACCGCCTCTTTTAAAACTTTTTTATCAATACTATTTCCCTTAACATCTCTCAAAATAAAATATTCTCCATTTTGGCCACGAAGAGAGCTATCATAAAAAGATTCTAAACCACTAATACCTATCACTTCATTACCTTGATCTCCAATACCAGTGTAACCTAAAACATGGGAAAAAATATTACTATCAATGTAATCTCTTTTATAATCATCATTAATATCTACACCTTCCAAATTTAAAGTTTTCAAATTTATAGCCTGTTCAAGGGTAATATCTTTAGCTATCATCACCCGATCGGTATTTTCTAAATTAACTTGCCTAAATCTTTTAATAATTTCGGCTGCATCTGCGCCTAAAACCTCGTTTAATTTCTGAGTAATTAAATTTAAGTTTTTTAATCTTAATACAGAACCAACATCAATTGACACGCTAAAACTTGGTACATTTCTCAATAGTGGTTTATTAAAACGATCAGAAATTAATCCTCGTTGAGAAGGTAAAATAATCTGTTTTTGGGTATTCACAATTGCTCTTTGTTCATAAAAATCTCCCCAAAATATACCAAGCAGAAAAACACGGGTAAAAACAATTAAAAAAATAGTCGCAGAAAAAATTGCTGAGAAAATAAAAATATTATTAGAGATTGGCCGCTCTATCTTACTAAAATCACCAACAAAACCATCGACTACCGATTCCTCAAAATGTAATTGGTCCATGAGTAAAAAATTAATCCCAAAAATAGATTATATAATATTTCTCCAATTAGCAACGAGGTATTGTTTATAACAAATTGAAAAGAAGTTATTGAATAGAAAACTATATTCAATAAAATAACTAGGAGTATTAAATTAAATATTCTCTGCCAAGGCAAAATTTTTATTAAAAAAAATCCCGCAAGCAATAGTCCTGATAAAACTGAGGTTGGAAAATCAAAATTAAGATTAGATCTTAAAACTAAGTAGGATATTAAAACAAGGAAGACGTAAAATAAAAAATCTATTTCAAAAAAAGATACTACTAAAAGAAAAACAAAAATAAAATTAGGCTTGATGCCAAAAATATTAAATATACTTAAATGTTGAAGAAAAGATAAGACAATTACTGAAGTCGCTAAAATTATTTTTTTAAATAAATC
>CAYIZY010000023.1:0-2269 GCA_964368235.1 uncultured Candidatus Saccharibacteria bacterium | reverse complement strand
CCAGTTGAGTAAATATCTTCACCAACAGAAATTTCTTTATCACTGACAATCATTGTTACTTTGGGATTAGGACCCCCAACTAAAAGCCCGTCCACTCCAACTTCACCAATTTTTACCGGCATCTGCCAATCGGGACTAAAAATACTTTTTACTTCGCTATAGTTATCATAAACTTTTAGTATTTTGCCCAACAAAATATTTTTAGCGGCAAGCACCGGCATTAACTCGGAAATATCCTGATCTGTGCCGGCGGCAATAGTAAAAATATGCTTATCGTTAAATGGGTAGGTGGAGTAGATTTTAGATGTTAGATATTGGCCATCTGGAAGATTTTGGATTTTAGATGTTAGGTCAGCCAGTTGCGCTTTTAAACTTTCGTTTTCTAAAACAAGTTTTTCTTCCTCGGAGGCATTACCACTAAACCAGTTCCAAACTGGCACTATGGGCATATAAAAATAAAAATAGGTAAAAAGCCCTATTACAAATACAAAAACAATGTAACGCATTTAATAAAAGTTTATATTATTAATTTTCAATTTACAATTAAGTTTACGAGTATTACCATGACTTAATAATCCTATTCTATTTATACCAGTCCAACTATCACTTATCCCATTGGAAGTGTCAGCGGAACTATTCAAATTACCTGGACAGATAATGCTCCGGAAATTAGTAATAAACATTTCTCTGCTTACATGATAACTGCAACCGATCAGGTTCTTTGGTCAACAGATACAGGTGGCCTTTCCGTGCTCTATAGCGGTCCAACACTCCAATTAAGCGATAATCCACATCGCGTAGTAATTCATTCTTACGACTGGAATAACGGATCCAGCAATTTTGCCAACACAGTTTCTCAATAATTTAATATATCAACAAATTCTTCAACAGCCGCTTTGCTATTTTCCGACAATACAGCCACTATTATTGCCATGCTTCAAGAAGTTATTAAACTATTGCAGAAACAGCTCCAACAAGAAGGCATTTTTATACCTTAATATCCCTTGGAATCAAAGGGTGATTTAATATCGCCGAATATTCTTTAAAATTTTCTATAACCACTCCAGTGCCGCGGGCGACGCAGGTTAGCGGATCATCCACGATTGTTGTCATTACCATTAAATCTTTAGCAATTAACTGATCAATACCTCGCAACAAACTCCCTCCACCACACAAAAATATCCCTCTCTTTAAAATATCCCCAGCTAACTCTGGCGGCGCTGTTTCTATTACTTCTTTTACTGCTTCAACAATTGTTTTTAGAGAACGCAAAATAGCCGCTCTAATTTGGGCGTCTCTTACTATAACCTCTTTAGGCAACCCCGAAGCTAAATCTCGCCCACGAATCGCCATCTCCAATTTGTCATTTAAAGGAATGGCTGATCCAATATTAATTTTTAACTCTTCCGCAGTCGGCTCACCAATTACTAACCTAAATTCATCGCGAATAAAACGGATAATATCATCATTTAATTTGTCGCCAGCAATTTTTAAGCTCTTGGAAGTAACAGCGCCGCCCATGGAAATAATCGCCATCTCCGTCGTACCTCCGCCAACATCCACAATCATACTTGCCGTCGGCTCATGAATTGGCAATCGCGCGCCCAAAGCCGCCGCCAAGGACTCTTCAATTAAAAATGCGGAGTTAACGCCAGCGCCAATTACTACATCCTCAACGGACTTTCTTTCTACTTCAGTTAGATTACTCGGAATACCAATGACCGCCCGACCAAAATTACTGAATCCTTTCCCGCCCAATTTTTTTAAAAAATGCCTGACAATTTCCTGACTGGTATCAAAATCAGAAATAACGCCATTAACCAACGGACGTATAACTGTAATATGCGAAGGCACGCGGCCAAGCATTTTTCTCGCTTCGTGTCCGATAGCCACTAACTGCCCTGTTTTATTATTTAAAGCGGCGACAGAAGGTTCATTTATAACAATTCCCCGTCCGGATAAATAAATAATAGAATTGGCCGTGCCTAAATCAATCCCTATGTTTTTGACCAAGTAACTGAAGAAGTTCTTCATAAAATATTAGTTTAGAATCTGATAAGCCACGACGTCTATGCTCAATTTGATCTCCTGTTTTTTCACTTGCCACAAGGCGATGTGGAATACCA
The DNA here is from genome assembly GCA_964368235.1 of uncultured Candidatus Saccharibacteria bacterium. Taxonomy (GTDB): domain Bacteria; phylum Patescibacteriota; class Minisyncoccia; order UBA6257; family UBA11618; genus CAYIZY01. The sequence continues at coordinate 143 of CAYIZY010000023.1, read as the reverse complement.
ATTAAATCAGCGTCAGAGAATTTTTCTCCCGCGCTCATTTCTCGATCATCATAAAGCACTTCAAATCCCTCTTTTACCAGATTGTTATACAGCGTATCAACATTTTTTGCTCCTGGCAACGATAATAAATGGATTTGAAACGG
>CAYIZY010000022.1:6310-8942 GCA_964368235.1 uncultured Candidatus Saccharibacteria bacterium | reverse complement strand
TATATTCAAAATGAAATCATTCCATCGTTTTACTATTAAGGCGCAAGAAGCGTTACAAAATGCGCAAGATTTAGCTTCTCAAAAAAATCATGGCGAATTTAAAGCAGTTCATTTGTTATCAGCGCTTTTAAGCGATGGTCAGTCTTTGGTGCAGCCAATTTTACTTAAATCCAGCATCAATTTAGATGTTTTAAATAATGAAATCGAAGAGGAATTAAAAAAGCTGCCAAAGATTTTTTCCGGCAATCCGATAGGGCAACTTTACTTATCGCAAGAAGTGATGCAGTTGATTGATCGGGCGGCAAAAATCGCGCTTTCCCAAAAAGACGATTTTATTTCTTGCGAACATTTGCTTTTGGCGATTTTAGATACTAATTCTTCCGCTAAATCTATTTTAGAAAGATTTGGCTTGCGTCGCGAGGCATTGTTGAGAACGATGGCTCATTTGAGAGGGTCAATGCGCGTGACTGACGAACTTCCGGAAAGCAAATTCCAGGTTTTAGAAAAATATGCCATCAACTTAACCCAAAAGGCTCGTGATGGACAGTTAGATCCGGTAATTGGAAGAGAAGAAGAACTTCGCCGCCTTATTCAGGTTTTATCCCGTCGCACAAAAAATAATCCAGTTTTAATTGGAGAGCCGGGTGTTGGTAAAACAGCAATTGTGGAGGGGTTGGCGCAAAGTATTGTTAATGGAGAAGTGCCAGAGCCGTTGCGTAATAAAGAAATTATAATGTTAGATTTAGGATCTCTTATTGCTGGCACCAAATTTCGCGGAGAATTTGAAGATCGCTTAAAAGCCTTTATAAGGGAAATTCAAAGTTCTAGCGGTCGGTTGATTTTATTTATTGATGAGATTCACATGATTGTTGGCGCTGGCGCTGCTGAAGGGGCAATTGACGCTTCTAATTTATTGAAACCAGCTTTAGCTCGGGGGGAATTACACGCTATTGGCGCTACTACAATCAAAGAATATCAAAAACATATTGAAAGAGATACTGCTTTAGAGCGACGATTCCAGCCAATTATGGTTGAGGAGCCAAATTTGGAAAATGCAGTGGCTATTTTACGCGGCTTGAAAGAAAAATATGAAATACATCATGGTTTGAGGATTAGCGATGAGGCGATAATTTCAGCGGTTAATCTTTCCGCTCGCTATATTGCTGACAGATTTTTGCCGGATAAAGCCGTTGATTTGATTGATGAAGCGGCAGCCGCTCGAAGACTTGAAAGCGAAAGTTTGCCACAGGAAATTGGAAAAATGCGCAGGGAAATTACCCAGTTGGAAATTGAGCGATCGGCTTTATTAAGCGAAAAAGGCGGATCAAAAAAACCTCGTGTAAAAGAGATTGATAAAAAACTGACCGAGTTAAAGGATAAGAATGATTTGGCTTCTAACCAATGGCAGATGGAAAAAATGGCATTTGAAAATTTGCACTCTTTGCGCCGCAAAATTGATGATCTGCGTCGCGAATCAGAAATATCCGAACGAGAGGGAAATTTAGAAAAAGTTGCTCAGATAGTATATGGAGAGCTTCCTTCAGCCGAAAAAGAATATCAATCTTTTGAAAAAAAATATGAAAAGAAACAATCCTCTAAATTAATTAAAGAATCGGTTGACGAAGAAGATATTGCTATGGTTGTTTCCCGTTGGACAGGTATTCCTGTTACTAAAATGCTTCAAACAGAAACCGACAAGTTGTCTAATTTAGATAAAGTATTAGGTTCAAGAGTTATCGGCCAGGAAGAAGCGATTAAATCAGTTGCTTCAGCTTTGAGGCGTGCCCGTTCCGGTCTTTCCGATGAAAATCGTCCTTCCGGCTCATTTATTTTTCTTGGGCCAACTGGTGTTGGTAAAACAGAATTAGCTAAAGCCTTGGCCGAATTTATGTTTAACGATGAAAAGGCCTTGATCCGGATAGATATGTCAGAATATATGGAAAAACACGCTGTTTCCAGATTGATTGGCTCGCCACCAGGATACATAGGATATGAAGAGGGTGGTCAGCTTACTGAAATAGTCCGTCATCGTCCATATAGTCTTATCTTATTTGATGAAATTGAAAAAGCCCATCCCGAAGTATTTAATATTCTGTTGCAGGTTTTAGACAACGGCCGTTTAACCGATAGCCGTGGCAAGTTAGTAAATTTCCGAAATACAATTATCATTATGACTTCCAATGTTGGTAGTCATTACTTTAAAGAAATGTCTAGTATTGGTTTTTCTGGTTTGGTTAATCAAGAAACAAAACACAAAGAAGAAGACTTCAAAGAAAAAGCTCGACATGCATTGAAGGATACTTTTCGCCCAGAGTTTTTAAATCGATTAGATGAGATTATTATGTTTAACTCTTTGCGCAGGGACGACATCGAAAAGATTGTTGATATTCAACTTGAGAAATTAAAGCAAAAACTGGCACAGAAGAATATTAAAGCTACGATTGATCCAGTTGTGAAGAAGTATATTGTAGATCACGGTTTTGATGTAGAATATGGAGCAAGGCCAATTAAGCGTTTAATTCAGAGGTTTATTTTAGACAAATTGGCCGATCAATTAATTAGTGGCGCGATTAAAGATGGCAGTAAAGTTAAAATTGGTTTTACAAAATCGGCTCTTACCATTAGCTCTTAA
>CAYIZY010000022.1:0-6210 GCA_964368235.1 uncultured Candidatus Saccharibacteria bacterium | reverse complement strand
GGTTTATTGTTTTTACTTTGGTGGTGGAATTTTAATATTCTTGCTATCGCTATTTTTCTGGTGGGAAATTTTCTTCTTTATATTTACCCATTAATGAGCAGTCTGGTTTTTTTTGCTTCTTTTATTATTCTAATTGGACTTTCTTTCAGTTCTTTGTGGGCTGTTTTTAATCATTTTTGGGCTGTAGTTTTAACTGTTACTGTCTGTACTGGATTATCCTTTTTGATTTTAGGCCTGAAAAATTTATATCTAACAAAAAAAAATTATTGGTACTATTTATTAAATTTAGGTTTATTTTATGGACTTTTTTTAAATTACTTTATTAAAATAAATGATTATTTCCCAATCAAACTTTCCCTGATTTTTATAGTCAGTTTTTTTCTTTTTCGGGAGTTTTTGAAAATTTTTACAAAACAAGTTTCTCGGGAAAATAATATATTATCGTTTGTTTTCGCCCTGCTAACTGGGCAGATGGCTTGGATTATAAGTTGGTTGCCAATCGGTCCGATCGCCGGCGCAAATTTATTATTTATTTTTGTTTATTCAGTAGAAAATATAATCACTTTAAAAACGGAAGGAAAGCTGAGAGACAAGAAAGCCATCTTCAAAAACGCTCTGGTTTTTTGTTTATTGTTAATTGTAATTATTCTTACTTCGCAATGGCAGATTAGTTTTTAATAAGTAAGAACAGAAATAAAAGTTATCCACAACCAATCTCTTTCTGTGACGATCGTCAATAATGAAGAAAGAAGCTTTTTACGGATTACTGTTTTATATAGCCGAGGGAGGGGAGGATGTCGGGGCGGATTTTGTCTATTTTATTTACTAATTCCATTTCTTTTTCTTGGTCTCGTTCTAATTTTGCGACATTAAGTCTGGCAATAATTATCTCTATTCTTTTTGGAGCTATAATCAATAACTCATCGAGGACCACTTTGGCTTTATCCAAGTACAACGTTTCTCCACTGACCCTAAAGGCGGCAATATTCCATAATGCGTTGAGATAAAAGTCTTTTACACCAACCAATCTTGGTTTAATTTCTTCAAAAACAGTTTCGTTTAGATTCATTACTTCTAAAAAAGCTGTGTTTTTAGGATCTATTTTTACCTTATCTCTGATAGCCCCTTCCAAGTAGATAACAAAGTTCCTCCCCATTGATTCATAGGCCTCCTGTTGACCAACCGGAGAATAAAAAGCAAAAATATTTTTACTTCGTTCGATCGCCTCATTAATATTGTTTGCCCGCAGAGCATATGCCAGTAATTGATTTTTTCGAAACGGCAAATAGTTTCCAAAATAAAGTAGAAATATAACAAAAACTATAAAAGGCGCAGACTTATATGTAATAGACCAATTAAATTCAGATTGATCTTCCTTAGACCATTCGCCATATGAAAAATCTTCTGAATAGTGAATAAAGAAAGCCAAAAATAAAAACATTGCCACATAAATTGGAAGAACATCAAATAAAGTTAGGCCTTGGATCAAATAAGTAAGCGGAACAACGAAAAATATCGGCCAAAGCCAGTCTTTTTCTATTTCAAACATCTTTTTATAGTAGAAAAAGAACATTGTTAGGAATGCTATTAATAGAATTAAACCCCCTGATATCAAATATTCTAAAAATATATTGTGGGTACGATCAAACCATGATTCGCCGCCGTAATGGTTTGGATTATGATATTGGTCGAATACTTGGGAAAAATTTTCTGCTCCCCAGCCAAGAATTGGGTTTTCAATAATTCCAGATATTGCCGATCCCCAAGTCCAAAGCCTAGGTTGAAGTCTTTTATAGAGATCAATTTGAGAAAACGAATAAAATACAGAACCAAGAATTATAACAATTAAAAAGCTGCTTAAAAAAGCGCTTCGACTTGTTTTATAAATTTTCAGCGCGCAAATAGTTGTTATAATTAAAAATCCAGTTGCTAATCCAAGAATTGCGGCTAAAGTTTTAGCGGTAAGGAAAATTCCCAGTTCAAATACAATTAAAAATGCTAAAAACCATTTAAAATATTTTTTTACCCCGCCGGCAAAAATTAACCACGCAATAAAAGCTAAATTAAATAGCAAATAACCAGTAAGATAAGACGGATTGCCCAAAGTTCCCGATGTTCTGCCACCGGTATTGATCGTATATTTAAACATTTCTTCTGGCGCTCTAATCTGTAATTCAATCCACTGGCCTAATCCGTATATAGAAACCAAAAAACTTATAAAAACAGCAAAAATTAGAAGTCTTCGCCACTCAACTTTAGTGTTAAAAAGCGAAATTAATAAAAAGAAAAAAGTGACGTAGTGAAGTATTTGGAAGGCCCCTTCGCCACGCTCAAAGTTTGACCAGAAACTGGCATGGGGAGAAATGCCCGTTAAAGAAGTCGCTAGAAAAACTAAGGCAAAAACAGCCACCGAAATGGCAATCGGATTTTTCAATAACTTTAGATTGGGGAGTTTTTTTATATATAAAAGATATAGACAGAAAAATAGAAAAGCCAATTCCACGCTAATTCGAAAAAGTAAGACCTTACCATTAATAAATGGGAAAAATAGACTCCCGGCTAAAATAAGAGGCGATACAACAGCTAAATATATAAAAAACTTCGCCGTGTTCTGTAAAACTTTGGATATTTCCATACTTTCATTTCATGCTAACCGTTTTTGTAACAATTTAAAAGGTCTTCTCGTTATATTTAGGCAGACGAATATAGTTGGACAAAATCAGTCCTTTCTGCTATCATTAAAAACATCGAATAAGTTAATTAAGTTCTGGTTCAGTGTGAGGCTGGATTGGGGCGGGGAAAGTGGCCTTTTTTGGTCGTTTTTCGCTCGAAACCACACCTCAAAAGGTGTTTTTTATTTTTGTTAATGGGAATGTTCTTCTATTTGAAGGTCGGTGAATAGGGGGTATTCTGTCAGAAATTATAAAGTCGAATTAAAAAATTTAAGTCGAATAAATTACGATTAAAAATGAAAAAATTTTCTTCAATTTTTCTTTCTGTTACGACTACTATTTCGTTGACCGGCGTATTGGGAATTGTCCCAGCCGCCCATGCTCAATCTATAGCTGATCTTCAAGCTCAAATTGCCGCTCTTCAAGCTGCTCTAATGGCTTTGCAAGGTGTTCCTGCTAGCGTTCCAACATCAGTCTCTTTCACTCGCAACCTCACTGTGGGTTCAAGGGGTAACGATGTTGTTGCATTGCAGAATGTCCTTATTAGCAAAGGCCATCTAGCTGCAGGTTTGAATACCGGATACTTTGGTAACTTGACTAAGGCTGCTGTTGCAAAATGGCAAGCTTCGGCAGGAATTTCTCCAGCCGTTGGTTATTTTGGTCCTATCAGCCGAGCCTCATTGAATTCAATGGGTGGCTCTGTTGTAGTACCACCTGGTAGTCCAGTCGTTGTTCCAGGCTCTGGTTTAATGGTCAGCGTTTCTGCTGACAATCCTCCAGCTGGTTCTTTAATTTCAAGCGCTTCCAGCGCAGCTGCTCGAGTCGGTGTGTTAAGAGTTAACTTAACCGCTTCCTCAATGGGTGCTGTTGTTGTTAATGATTTGAAATTCAAAAAAGTAGGTGTTTTGTCGGATAGCTCAATCTCCTCTGCTTATTTGGTAGAGAATGGTCAAGTTGTTCAGCAATACAGCTATGTTAATGCAGGTGTTGTTGGTTTTTCTGGTATCAACCTAACAGTTAATGCCGGTCAAACTCGAACACTATTATTGGCCATTGACCCAGCTTCTGGTTTATCGGCTGGTAATTCAGTTTCATTTAATTTGGATCCAAAGGATGTTATGACAGCCGGCGGAGTTCCAGTAAGTGGATCTGTTGTTGTGGGTAATACCCAGACCGTAACTACAGTTTCTAACCCAAGTATCGCAGCCTTAACAGTTGCTTCTTCTTCCGTTGGAACTAGCGTTTATGCTGGTACCCAAAATGTACTAGTATCACAGTGGACATTAACTACTACCAATAGTCCAGTTAATTTGTCTTCTATCGCTTACAAAGTTACTGGTTCAGCCAATAAAACTGATTTGAGAAATGTCAAGTTGTTCTTGAATGGTTCTCAAGTTGGTAACACATTAGCTTCAGTCGCATCTGATGGCATTGCCTACTTTGACTTGAGCGCAAAACCAGCCAAAGTAAATACCGGCAGTGGAAACCTTCAGGTTTATGCTGATATAATGGGTTCGCCAAGTTACACATTCAAGTTCCAGTTGTTAAATACATATGATGTATTGGCAATTGATACCCAGTATCAAACTGGTGTTGGAGTCACAGTTAATGGTGGAGCTGGCATTGAAATAACTATCAACCAAGGCCAAATCACCGTTACAACTGCTTCTGATACCCCGACTGGTACTATCGCCAAAGGTGGTTCCGGCACGGTATTAGGCAAATACACCATTTATGCCGCTGGTGAAGCTGTCAAAGTCAAATTCTTAGACTTCCAGGTAACCTTTACCGGCACAACTGGTGTGCTAAGCACTATCTTCAAAAATATTGCTTTAGTTGATGACACTGGTTTGCAGGTTGGCACAACAATCAATACCCCTCCAACGACAAATGCTTGTGCGGGTGATGCAACCCCAAGCTATAACGCCGCGGGTACTGTCTACATTGATTGTTTCGGAACTTCCGCATCCCCTGTCAATTATATTGTTCCAGCCAATACGGCTCGAACTTTATCTTTGAGGGCTGATGTTCAAACTGATGCTGCCTTTACAACCGTTACCGCTGCTTTGAACGCAATGACAAACAACCTACAAGGTTTGACTTCTGCTCAAACAGCTTCTAGCGGATCTGCTGCGGGCGCAGCTTTGACTCTATCTGCCACTCCTTTAGCTTCAACAATCAACGCAGCCTTAGCTGCTCCGAATTATGCAAAGGGTGCTTCTGGAGTCAAGATTGGTTCGTATGTCTTGACCGCTTCTTCAGCTGAAGCCGTCAATGTATCGAACATGACGATCACGATGAGCGCTTCTTCAACAAAATTCCAGAATGCAATGGTTAAAATCGGTTCTACTCAATTTGGTACTACTAAGTCCACTTTGAGCGGATCGGACGCAATCACATTCTCTGGCAGCGCGCCAATCGTTGTTCCAAAGGGTGGTTCAGTAATGGTTGATGTTTATGCTGACGTTTTGTCTAGCACAGACGCCAACACTTACACTGCTGTTACTACTTTGACTTCTTGCACAGGTACAGGTGCTATGACTAATGCTTCAGTCAGCTGTTCCGCTTCTGTTACCGGACAAAATGTCCAGGTTTCCAGCGGCCCAACTTTGAATGTTGCTTTGGATCAAACCACTGCTTCAACTGGTCAAATTGTAATGGGTTCAACCAACAACTCATTGGTCAGTTTCCGATTAAGCGAAACTGGTAACGTTGAAAACGTTAAGATTACTGAATTGGTAATCACCGATACTGTTGCTACTTCCACTGCGAAATCCTCTCTCACAAACTTAACTTTGTGGCAGGGTACTACACAGGTTGGAGGCCCAGTCAGTCCAGTTCTTGAAACAACTGGCGAAGGTAAATATAAGAATACTTTCAGCTTTGGTACTCCTATAATCGTTCCTCAAAATGGAACCATCGTACTAACCCTGAAAGGTGATGTTGCTACATTTAGCTCCGGTGGTGCGGCTAATAACTCCGCTCACGCCTTCCAGCTTAGCGTAGCCGGTCGAGTAACTGCTTTTGGTCAGTCATCTAACACTAGCGTTACTGGCTCTAGCATTACTGGATTGTCTTCTGCTGTATCTGGTAATACCCTGACAGTATTGCGATCTAAGTTGACCGTTTCCGGCGCAACTTTGGGCGCAACTTCTGGCAGAACTCGATCTGCTATTGATAACGTTGCAACTCTAACCTTTACTGCGGACCCAGCTTATGACGTAACCGTCAACACCATTTCCTTGAAATTCCAAGGTTTGGCAGTTTCCAATGGTTCAGCTATCTCGGCTCGATTAATCGATCCAAGCACTGGTACTGATTGGAGTGGTTTGAGCAGCGCTACTTGCACTTCAGGTGCTGGTAACTCTTGTACAGTTACCTGGACCTTGTTCGGTGGAACTGTTCCAACAATCACGCAAGGCACTTCTAAGAGCGTCTATGTCAGAGTTGATTCATCTAGCTTCTTTAATGGAGCAAACACTGGTGATTCATTGTCTGTCTTGATTAACTCTAACGGCGCTACTGACGTGAACTGGGG
>CAYIZY010000021.1:0-9831 GCA_964368235.1 uncultured Candidatus Saccharibacteria bacterium | reverse complement strand
CGAGGTATTCCGGTGGAAACGCACGCCCAAACAAAAACCTCTGCTCTAGAAACCGTTATGACCAAACTTCACGCCGGAGGCAAATTTGGCGGTGAATCTTATAAAGTTTCCGGCGGCTTGCATGGCGTTGGCGTTTCGGTTGTGAACGCCCTTTCTACTCATTTAGAAGTTGAAGTGTGTCGCGATGGCAATCTTTACAAACAGGAATATGCTCGCGGCGTTCCAGAATATAAAGTTAAAAAAATAGGCAAGTCCGACAAAACCGGCACTAAAGTTACTTTTGAGGCCGATCCAACTATTTTTCCGATCATTGAATATGATTTGAAACGAGTAGTTGATCATTTGCGTCAGCAGGCCTATTTAACTAAAGGCGTCAAAATAGAAATTATTGACAAGAGAAAAAGCGAAGAAGCATATTACTCTTTTTATTTTGACGGCGGCCTACTTTCTTTTATTAATAATTTAGTAACGAGTGAGCATCGTCTTCAAGAAATTCCTTTTTATATTGATAAAACGCAAAATGAAATGGGCGTGGAAGTGGCCTTTGCTTATAGTAGTGATCTTGATGGTCGGGAATTAAGTTTTGCAAATAATATTTATACGCCAGATGGCGGTATGCACTTGACCGGTTTTCGCTCTGCTTTAACCCGTGTCATTAATGATTACGCCCGATCCAGTAATTATCTTAAAGTTAATGATGATAATTTAACTGGGGATGACGCCCGAGAAAGTTTATTCGTAATTGTTTCGGTAAAAATTCGCGAACCGCAATTTGAGGGCCAGACAAAAGCCCGCTTGGGAAATCCGGAAGCAAGGACGATTGTAGAGGTAGTTGTCGGCGAGGCGCTCAAAGATTTTTTTGAGAGGAATTCTGTGGACAGCCGACGCATTATTGAAAAAGTTTTGTTAGCAGCCAAAGCTAGAAAAGCCGCCAAGGCGGCCAAAGAAACGGTCTTGCGAAAAGGCGCTCTGGAAGGGCTCGCCTTGCCAGGAAAGCTAGCTGACTGCTCTACTCGCAATCCTGCCGAATCAGAGTTATTTATAGTGGAAGGCGATTCGGCCGGTGGCTGTTTTTCTGGTGATACAAAAGTTGCTTTAGTAGATGGTAGAAATTTGTCTTTCGAGCAGTTGGTTAATGAATATCAAAATGGAATTAAAAATTTTTGTTATACAATAAACTCTCTCGGCTTTGTGGAAATAAAAGAAATTGAAAGCCCAAGAATTACCAAAAATAATGCGGAAGTAATAAAAATTATTTTAGATAACGGAGAAGGAATTACTTGCACCCCTGATCACAAATTTATGTTGGCTGACGGCAGTTATAAGAGGGCAAAATTATTAAAAAATGAAGATTCTTTGATGCCTTTATACCGTCAATATTCAAAAATTGGAAGAGGGATAACAATAGAAGGATACGAAATGTTTTTTGATCCCGCGAAAAAGCATTGGCTGTTTACACATGTTTTAGCAGATGAATATAACTTAAAAAATAATATTTATTCAAATGAGGTTGGTACGCATAGGCACCATGTAGATTTTAAGAAATTAAATAACAATCCCCCAAACATTAAACGACTTACCAAAGAGCAACATTTAACAATACATCGTGAGTTGGCGGAAAAAACATTAAATAGACCTGAAGTTAGAGAAAAGCTTCGTCTATTAAGACAAACACCCTCCTTTAGGAAAAAAGTTAGTTTGACCATGTCTTCTCCAGAAATGAAAAAAATGCTCAGTGAAAGAGCTAAAAAGCAATGGCAAGATAATGAATATAAGGAATTTATGTCCAGAAAATTTATAGAATTTTATAATTCTAATACAGAGTATCGTAATAGAAATTCTCAGAATTTAAACTTGGCTCAAAAACAATACTGGAGTAGAGAAGAAAATAGAAAAAAACAATCCAAACAAACCAAATCTTATTTTGAAGCACATCCAGAGAAAAAAATAGAATTAAGAGAATTATCATTAAAGCAGTGGCAAGATGATCAACTTAAAGAGTGGAGAAAGAAAAAAACAAGTGAGCAATGGACGTCTGAATTTAGAGAAAAAAGGAAGAATTCTTACGACAAAACATATCTTCAAAAGGCTTTGGGTGTAATGAAATCTATTTATGAGAACAAGGGAGTCATTGATATTAAGGAATACGAACAAGTAAGAGAAAAAACAAATGATAAAAGTTTATTAAAATATAAAACTATTTTAGAAAGATTTTTTAATGGCAATGAAAATAAATTATTTGTTTCTGTTCAGCATTTTAACCACAAAGTAAAAGAAATTATTAAAGTCAATGAGTTAATAGATGTTTATGATTTAGAAGTTCCTGGCACTCATAATTTCGCTTTAGCTAGTGGGGTTTTTGTTCACAATAGTGCCAAAATGGGACGCGATCGTCGCACTCAAGCGATACTGCCGCTATTCGGTAAAATCTTAAACATTGAAAAAGCCCGCATCGACAAGATGCTCACTTCCGACAAAATCAAGACTTTAATCATTGCTCTTGGCACTTCGATTGGTGATTCATTTGATTTAGCCAGGTTGAGATATCACAAAGTTGTTTTAATGTCTGATGCTGACGTTGACGGCGCTCACATTCGCACTCTTTATCTTACTTTATTCTATCGACACCTTAACCCGATTATCACTAACGGTCACTTATACATTGCCCAGCCACCGCTTTATCGAATTCAAAAAGGAAAAGATATTCAGTATGCGTACAATGATATTGATAAGGAAAAATTAGTTAAAACTTGGCCAGATGCCAATGTGCAAAGGTATAAAGGTCTCGGGGAAATGAACGCCGAACAGCTTTGGGAAACAACGATGAATCCGGCCAATAGAGTATTGAAGCAAGTGAACGTCGCCGATGCTGAAGAGGCAGATAAATTATTTGATATTTTAATGGGCACGGAAGTAGAGCCACGAAAGCATTTTATTCAGGCCAGAGCATTGTCAGTGAAAAATCTTGACGTATAGATTTTTAGATGTTAGATTGTAGATGTTAGATTTTTGGCTTATGAATAAAATTAAACTATTTTTTCAGGAATCGAAACAGGAATTTAATAGAATAAATTGGCCGACGGTCCGAGAAACGGTCAACTTAACTACAGTAGTAATTTTTATGTCAATTGGTTTAGCAGCCTTTTTGGGCGCCGTTGACTATGCTTTAAGTTACGTATTACAAAACTTCTTACTTTAAAAAATGACCGAAAAAATAAAAGGACAAACAGGCGAGAGACATTGGTATGCAGTGCATACTTATTCTGGTTATGAAGAGGCGGTGGAAAGATATTTAGTCCAAAGAATAGAATCGCTCTCGATGAGCGACAAAATTTTTCATGTTGTTGTGCCTAAGGAAAAGAAAATTAAAATCAAAAACGGCAAGCGAAAAGTCATTGAAGAAAAAATTTATCCCGGATATGTTTTAGTGGAAATGGCGATGACTGAAGACGCCTGGTATGTCGTAAGAAATACTCCTCGTGTAACCGGTTTTGTTGGTCCAGATTCCACAATACCCACCCCGCTTTCTAAAGAAGAAGTTGATACTTTAATGGCGAAAATGAACAGTGAAGAAGGAAAAACAGCTAAATTCAGGGTAGATGTTTCTCCGGGGGACCTTATAAAAATTATCGACGGACCTTTCAAAGACTATGATGCAAAAGTTTCAGCTATTGACGAAGAACATGGAAAGATTAAAGTATTAGTGCCAATTTTCGGAAGAGATACGGTTGTCGAATTAGATTCATTACAAATACAGAAGATATAAGAACATGGTCCTCCTTTTATATAATTTTATAAATAAAATTATAAAAACATGGCAAAACCAATTAAAACAATAATAAAACTTCAACTTGAAGCCGGAAAGGCTACACCAGCTCCTCCAGTTGGTACGGCTTTAGGTCCTCACGGTATTAACATCGCCGATTTTTGCAAGAAATTTAATGACGCAACAAAAGAAATGACCGGCGACGTTGTGCCGGCAGAAATTACTATTTATGAAGATCGTAGTTTTGATTTTAAACTAAAAACCCCACCAGCATCAGCTTTATTAAAGAAGGCGGCGGGTATTGAAAAAGGTTCTGCCCAAGGCGCCAAACAAAAAATAGGTAAAGTTACTAAAGAAGACGTAAGAAATATCGCTGAAAGAAAAATGGTTGATATGAATGCATACGACGTGGAAGCGGCGATGAGGATTGTAGAAGGTACTGCCAAGAACATGGGTATTGAAGTTATAGAGAAATAAGTTAAACTAATTAAAGAACTTTTTTAAGAAAGGCAGGTCTTTATGATTCTGACCAACTCTTTTTGTATTGATGGTCAAGATGGGGTAGGAAAAGCAACCCAAACTAATTTATTAGTAAAAAGATTAAATAAAGAAGGATTTCCAGCTAGAATAGTTTCTTTTCCAAGATACGAAACACCTACTGGTCAGTTAGTTTATGAATATCTGCATGGTCGATTTGGAGATCCAACAAACTTAGATCCTTTTGTTGCTTCGAGTATTTTTGCCAGAGATCGGGAGGCGGCTATTATAGATTTAATGAAATGGTCTCGAGAAGAAATTATTATTTTTGATCGTTATGTTTCTTCTAATTTAGCTCATCAGGGGGGTAAGATCAGTAATCTAGGAGAAAGAGAAGATTTAATAGATAAGATATTGAGATTAGAATTTAATCTTTTGGGAATTCCAGAACCCTATCTAACGATCATTCTAGGTGTATCTCCAGAAATTAGTTTTGAATTATCAAAGCAACGAGTCATTCAAAGTGGAAAGAATTTAGATGGCCATGAAGTAAATTTTGAACATATTCAAAATGCGGCGGAAGTTTATCGTTATTTAGCGGTGAAGAGAAGTACATTTTATCGTATTATGGAGTGTTGTGATGAGGGGAGATTATTGCCCCCAGAAGTTATTCACGAAAAGATTTGGTTAGAATTTGGGCCGATTATCCGTGGAGAAAAATGTCGTTAATATTTCTATTTGAATCCCTTATTGTTAGGGGATTTTTTATTTCTACATCTCACTAAGTGACGATCGTCACGAAAAAAGACTTGCTGTGGATAACTTATTGATAACTTTCTTGCTTCTTAATTTTTCATTCCTTATTCTTAAATCATGAATCCCGTTAGAGATGTCCTATTTATGAATTACGAAAGATACTTAGATACAATAATAGATAATATAATTTTAGTCGGATTTAAATTTCACGAAAATGCAAGGCATTTTCTATCTCTAACGGGATGAAATCAGTTTGTATTTGCGGGTCGCAGAGGTACAAGGATGAAATCGAAGATTTTGCCTCCAAGCTTAGAAAGCTTGGCGTGCCGATTGTGTTTGAGCCTAATTTTCGCCGTCACCGTAAAAAAATGATTGTCCAAGACGAAAAATTTCGCCTGAAGTCAAAAGCTTATCGTGATAAAATTCCCGGCATGGTTTATGAACACTTTAACCGATTGCGTAAGGCAGATATTTGTTATGTCTATAATAAGGGTGGTTATTTAGGAGTAAATACGACATTAGAATTAGGTTTTGCTCACGGGAAAAATATGGTAATATATGCCTTGGAACCGGAAAGGCCAATCGAAAACGGTGGAGAAATTTGCCGCGACATCCTTTTCACCGAAATCATTGACAAGCCGGAGGATCTTGTTAAGCGACTTGTTTAAGGGAGAAACACAATGCCAAAACTTTGCGACAATACCAGTGTTGGACAAATAATTAGAAAAGATGGTGATTTTTTAATGATTGATAGGCACAATTACCCAGAGTCTTTTGCCTTTGTAGCGGGGCATGGCGATGGATTAGCTCTAGACGCCGCTGCTAAAAAGGAAACTCAAGAGGAGGTTGGTATAACAATTATAGAAAATAAATTACTTTGGCGAGGTACTATTAATAACCAATGCAAAAGAGTTGGAGGCGATCATCATCTTTGGGAAATTTTTGAAACTGTTTCTTGGAGTGGAGAACCAAAAGCTGGAGACGATGCAAAATCATTTTTTTGGGCTATGCCAGAGCGGCTGCGTCAGTTGGCAAACAGAACAGAATATTTTATGAAAAAATATGATATTAATTATGACCGAGTAGGCGATTTAACAAAAGCCATATTTGGTGATCCCGTCAATAAATTAACTGACGTAGAATGGAGCAAAGATGGTGGTTTAGAGCCTGTTTGGTATTTTATTCTTAAACAAATAGAAATTTTATAGTCCAATTGGGCTATTTTTCTTATCCACAGCTAATTAAAAATACTGTGATATAATTAAATTGTGAAAAAAATTATTTTACCGTATTTATTATTTAACTTATTATTAACTTCTGTTGCCTTTGGGCAAACTACTAATGGATATGCTTGTGATACTGGAAACGGTGAAGCTAGTAATTCTGATTGTTTAGCTTATGATTCAAATTTTCCTTTCTGTCAGAAAGGTGGTCCTGTGGGTCCGGGATTAATGGGTAAATGCTATGATAAACAAACTTTTTGGAAAAGTTCGGCTTCCTCTCCTTCTAAATCAAAACCTTCTTTAGTATCTCCATGTGGTTCAAGGGGTGGTATCTTTTCTTTATTTTCTAATTTTGCTAGTAAACGAGCGCTTCAGCCAAGTGCAGACGAAATTAATTCAGATCAATTCGAAAAACCACCTAAATTCCGATTCTAGAAAATAAAAAAAAGACATGTTAAACTACACTCTATGAAGAGTGTAGTTTTTTGTTCAAGTCAGAGATTCGCCAAAGATTTAAAAGAATTTGTCGATGCTTTAAAGAAAGTTGCTAAAGATAACAACCAACATCTTGTTATTTTAGAGCCAAATTTTGGTGAATTAGAAGAAAAATTTTCCAAGAGCGCTCATGAAAAAGATCGTTTGACAGATTTTGCTTATCGAGAAGCGGTGGCGGGTAAAGTATATGACCATCTTTTCAGGAAAGTCCGTGTTGGGGATGTGTGTTTTATTTTTAACAAAGATGGTTATCTTGGTGTAAATACCACCGGTGAATTATTCGCAGCGGCCATGTCCGGGAAAATTTGCTATGCCCTTGATTCTCGCATGATGATGGGCCACTATCCAGACGATTTATATGAAGAGCCGTCTGGTCAAAAACTTATTCATGAGGTAGTATCTACTCCAGAAGAATTATTTAAAAGACTTTTATGATTTGAAAAATAGATCGGGCGGAAACACTTCTTTGGAAGATGGGCTTGGCCTACCGGCCTTGAGGGACTTCCAAAAAGTGTTTACCGACCGATCTATGCATTCATATGAAACCAACAATCGGATTAGAAATACACGTCCATCTCAAAACATTAACTAAGATGTTTTGTGATTCGTTGAATGATACCAGCGAGCATCATCCCAATGTCAATATTTGCCCCATTTGTACTGGGCAGCCGGGCACTTTGCCGACTATAAACAAAAAAGCGGTGGAAAAAGTTTTGCAAGTTGGCATGGCTCTTGGTGGGAAGTTGGCAAAAAATACCAAATTTGACCGCAAAAATTATTTTTATCCCGATCTGCCAAAAGGCTATCAAATTTCCCAATATGATGAGCCGTTGGTCAGTGGCGGGAGTCTTTTGGGCGTAAGGTTGCGTCGCATTCACCTAGAAGAAGATGCTGGTGGACTTTCTCATGTCGGCGACTTTTCGCTTGTCGATTACAACCGTGCCGGCGTTCCTCTAATGGAATTAGTGACTGAGCCAGACATTACTAGTGCTAAACAGGCATCTGATTTTGCTCGAGAACTTCAATTAATTTTGCGTTATCTGGAAGTCTCTGACGCTGATATGGAAATGGGCCATATGCGTATTGAGGCTAATATCAGTTGGGATATGGGAACTAAAGTAGAAGTGAAAAATATTAACTCTTTTAGCGTCGTTGAAGCCGCAATTAATTACGAACTGGAAAGACAAAAAGTTCTTTTAAAAAAGAAGAAAAAAATTATTCAAGAAACTCGAGGTTGGGATGATGTTAAAAAAGAAACATTTTCTCAAAGAAGTAAAGAGGAGGCACATGACTATCGATATTTTCCTGATCCAGATCTTCCGGCGTTTGAGGTTTCAAGTTTAAAAAGCTTAAGTAGTTTAAAGCAAGAAATTCCGGAATTACCAGAACAAAAAAGAAAAAGGTTTGCCGAAGAATTTAAATTAAAACCGGAGCAGGCAGAAGTTTTAGTACAAAATCGAACAGGGTCAAATTTTTTTGAGGAGGCAGTTTCAGAACTAAATGAATTAGAAGGTGAAAAAGAGACTGGAATACAATTATTATTTAATTATTACACTACAGATTTGTGGGGTTTGATTGCTAAAGAGGAAATTACGATTGATCAAATTAAAATAACTCCGGGAAATTTTGCCGATCTAATATTTTTATTATTAAAAAAAGAAATTTCTAGCCGCACAGCTAAGGATATTCTTTTAAAAATGTTTCAAGCTGGAGGTGATCCGAAAGAGATTTTAAAATCTGAAAATCTAGGCCAGGTTTCTGATGAAGATTCTCTCAGAAAAGCAGCCGAAAAGATAATTTCTGAAAATCCAAATGCCGTCGCTGATTATAAAAAAGGGAAAGGCAATGCGATGCAATTTTTGATTGGAAAAACTATGGGTCAATTAGGTGGAAGAGCCAATCCGCAAGTACTAAGGGAGATTTTTGAAAAATTACTTAAATAGTAGGAGTTTTTGTTTTTTTTGAAATTTCTTTTAGGAAATCTTCTACGGAAAGAGTAATAGATTTTTCGTTGTCTAAAGCGCGTAAACTGATGGTTTCACTTTCCACTTCTTTGTCGCCAATCACGGCCATAAAAGGAACTCTTTTTATTTCTGCCTCACGAATTTTTTTCCCCATCGTTATATTTTGGTCGTTCAATTTAGCCCTGATATTTAAACTTTTTAAACTTGAAACCAATTTCCTCCCGTGTTCCGTATGTTTTTCCCCGATTGGGATTACGCAAACTTGAGTAGGCGATAGCCAAGCAGGTAGTGTGCCGTCGAAATGTTCTAAAATCATGCCTATAAATCTCTCAAAAGAACCGAAAACAGCCCTGTGTATAACCCAGGGCATTTTTTTCTCGCCATTTTCATCTATATAGTAAGTTTCAAATTGTTTTGGTAACATTACTAAATCCAATTGGGCAGTACCCATTTGCCAGTCGCGGTCTTGTGAGTCGCGCAAATGGACTTCAATTTTAGGTCCATAAAAAGCGCCTTCTCCTTCTTGTATTTTATATTTAATTCCGCTTTTATCTAAAGCATTCTTCAGTGCCGCTTCTGCTTTATCCCATTCTGATTTTTCGCCGAGGAATTTTTCTGGGCGAGTGGCTAAAACATAAATTGGTTTCAGATCAAAAATTGCGTAAAATTTTTCAATAATTTTAGTGATATGAGTAATTTCTTTCTCTACTTGGTCGGGACGGCAGTAAATATGGGCATCATCCATTGTGATTTGTCGCACCCTAAACATACCTCCAAGAGTTCCGGAAAGTTCGTTGCGATGAAGGCGGCCAATTTCCGCTAGACGAATCGGTAAATCACGATAACTGCGGATTGTGGAATTATAAACAAAAGTGGATTCTGGGCAATTCATTGGTTTTAGGGCTAAATGTTCATTCTCATCAACGGGATTGGTGAAATAAAACATATTTTGGCGATAGTGATCCCAGTGGCCGGACTTTTTAAAAACCTCATTTTTGACAATAATTGGCGTGGAAATTTCGTCATAGTCATTGCTATCGTTAATTTGGCGAGCTAAATTTTCCAGCTCCCTGAAAATAATCATGCCATTGGGATGCCAAAATGGGGCTCCTGGCGCAATCTCTTGAAAAGAAAATAAATCTAACAATTG
>CAYIZY010000020.1:0-10269 GCA_964368235.1 uncultured Candidatus Saccharibacteria bacterium | reverse complement strand
ATCAGAACTGGAAGAACTTATTGAGTGCTAAGAACATATTGAGAAGATCCCTCTACCGAGGGATCTTTGTTTTGTTGACATATTTAATTTAAAGAGTTATACTATCAGCAGTAAGTTGAAACTTCGTTTTTCAAACTTTTTAACGAAAGGAAGGGATTGTCATGAAAAATGGCGACCAGGCCAAATGGCAGAGGAACTCGTTGGGGTTCATGGCCCCAGAAACCAGAGGGATCTACCAAAAAGTGGATCTGGACGGCTTCTCACTGGCCAGCGTGCAGAGTTCAATTTCCATTTACAATTATTACGAAAGGAGGCACGGCCCGCGCGACGGGGGGGTAGGATTACTCGGAAAACCGATCGGTAAAAGACCGTTTATGACTCCGATCGAGCTTGCAGAGATCTGCGGAGTGAAAAAAACTACAGAAGAGCATCGCTGTCGTCTCTGTGAAAAACTGCCCGAGGCGTCTCGAAAACCATTGATCATCCGCTACTGGAGTCATATCACCACTCGAGGTGAAATTGTCTGCCAGTGCGGGAACTTCGTCCGCTTCGTGAATCAGAAAAGCGGACAAAAAAAGATCGACTGCTTCTGCGGAATACCCGAGGCGGATGACATCGGCACTGATGATGATCAGAGAACAGTGACACATCTCTTTCAGGCAAGAACTGCTCGTGTCACTAGTCCGCGACCCTGCTACAGTTGGCAGGCGATCTGTGAGCTGGTGAGGGTAGAAAAGGAAGAAGCTCTCAAGGCCGCCGCCCGAGCATTGAAAGACGCTCAAGAGAGAAAAGACGCACGCGAGATGGCCGAACTCCACCGAGAGAAAACGGGAGGGGAACGAGAGGCGGAAATGGCAACACAACAGAGACTGATCAGAGAAGAGCTAGATAATCTGATCGGCGTCGAAGATCTCGTCGGCGCATTATAAAACGAAGCAAAATCAACCGGTCGTCCCCTAGGGCGACCGGTTTTCTGTTTATCTAATGAAGATTTGACAAATATATCTGTATCTGATACACTATTGCCAGTAGATTGAAGTGCGTTTTTTTCTACCCCTTCGGGGTAGAAACGCAAAGTAGAAGAGGGTTTTTTATTGAAAGGAGCCATATTACCATGGCAAGCACTACTGCGACGAAGAGGAAAGGTCGGTCGAAGAAAGAAGTGGAGGAAGTATTGCAACAGGAAACAGCGGAGCAGGTTCAGACCGTTGCTGCAGCGCAACAGGCGACGCCGGTAGCAACGACAACGGCGACGACCAAGAAGGCGGACGAGAAAGAAGTGGATGCGCTCACGGAGGAGTGTTTCCACGAAATACGCAAGCATTTCGCCACAGTCTTCACCCCGCCGGGAACGACTAAGGAGTTTTGGTTCGTGGACATCCTGCCGAACCAGTTTGACTTTCTGGCGAAAGCCGTCGGTCGGTCACTTAATGTGGCCGATGTCTTCGGTCCGGTGGTTCAGATGGGCAAGGAAGTGGTGTCGGCAGTGCCGACGATTAAGGGCGGGAAGAAAGTTTTCCCACCGATCGTCGAATTCTCGTGTGTTCTGTTGGACATCCGAAATTTCGATAACTGGCCCAAGCTCAACGGCGATGTCGTGACGACGGAGTACATCACACAAATCGCCCAGAAATGGGACGATGGAACAGTTCGGCGGCTCGGGCGATACATTCCCACCAAAAAAGGGCCGTTGCCCTTCTATGGTAGGATCTTCGCTCCGGACACATGGACCAGTCCAGAGGACATTGATCCAAGGGATTGGAAAGGCGGATGGCGTTTCAGCGACCATGTCCGCAGCCCTCTCGGGCAGGCGGTCATCAAGTTGCAGAAAAAGTTCCGCGACTGGGACTTCATCCCCATGCCCGAGAGCGACGTGCCGAAGTATTTGGATGTGCTTAAGGCCCGAGCGGCCAACACCAAGGAAAAAAAGCAGGCCGAGTACAGCGCCCTGAAAAGCGTTGCGGCCGAACTCGACGACCTTCTCGGCTTCGATGAGGAAGAAGAGGAGGAATTGGTTAGTCCTCAACGAGGAGCGAAGAGAACCTTCCAAGGCAGCCGAGGCCGATAAAGCAAGAAAAGTCCTAGCGAGGATTAAAAGACTGCGCTATGGTAACACCCCGATTTCGGTCGGGGTGTTTTTTTACCCCCGCACAATTTACCTATCTTCTCGTCGCAAACGGATTCACTGCGCCTTCCACTTCAAAATGTAAATGACAACCAGTAGCGCCTTGAACTTCTCCGGTATTGCCAATGTAAGCAATCGGGTCGCCCTGAAGAACATAATCACCAACTTTAGTTATATTCTTTTTTGTGTGGGCGTATTTAGTAACAACACTATTTGGATGCCTAATCCTGACAAAATTTCCGTATCCACCATTCCATTTTCCGTTGGTCACAGATTCAATTACCATACCCTCCTCTGGCGCATAAATTTGGTTGCTGCAGGCATTAGCGATATCGACGCCATTATTTCCATGAAGACGCCCCCAATTGTGGCCGGTGGTGGGGATCATAAAATTATTTTTTAAAAATTTATTATAAATAGCCGAGTTTTGAGTTACGTCAGTATCATTATTTATTTGATTTTGGCCAATTAGCGCACCGACACCAGATGCTTTTGCTAAACTAATAGGGAGTTTTGATTTCGCCTGATTAAAGTCAGTCATAGCAAAATAATTTACCAGCGAAGCTGCGATTATAAAAATAGCTGGAACGGCCGTTTTTTCTTTCAAAAGTATAAAAAATAAGCGCATTAATTGAGATTTCATCGTTTCTTCATTATACTATAAATCAACGATAATTCCAAATTACTAAGCTCTAATTTCTAATAAAATCCAAATGTTAAAAAAGTTAGAAATTTCAAAAATAATTAGACATTCATTAGAAATTAGGATTTAGTATTTAGAAATTTTAGAAAGATATGCATGAAATTAAGTTAAATAATAAACAAAGAGAGGCCGTGGAACATGGTCAAGGACCTTTACTTATTGCCGCCGGAGCTGGATCTGGTAAAACTAGAACACTAACTCAACGATTAATAAATTTAATCAAATCTGGCATATCTCCAGAAAATATTATTGCGATTACTTTTACAAATAAAGCGGCCAACGAAATGCGCTCGCGAATTTCAAGCGCAAATCTATTGAGGTCTCACCTCGATAGATTATTCGTAGGGACTTTTCATTCGCTGGGAGCGAGAATTTTGAAAGCCGAAGCAAAATATTTAGACAGAAATTCCAATTACGCAATTTACGATGATGACGATTCGATGAGTTTGGTTAAAAAAATTACCAAGGAGATGGATTTATCAAAAGACCAGTTTAATCCAGCGGTGATACAGGCAGTAATTTCCAAAACTAAAAGCGAATTAAAAGAGGAGCCTTCGGGAAAAATTTATTCGTTTGTATTTAAAAAATACGAAGAGGCGCTGGTAGAAAATAATGCTTTTGATTTTGATGATTTGATCCAGAAAGTGGTGGTCCTTTTCCAACAAAATCCTGCGATTTTAAATAAATATCAAACACTTTGGAAACATATTCTAGTTGATGAATTTCAAGACGTAAACACGAGCCAATACCAAATGATAAAGATGCTAGCCCAAAAACATCAAAATTTAGCTGTTGTCGGGGACGATTTTCAGAGTATTTTTGCGTTTAGAGGAGCAGATTTCCGTAACTTCCTTAATTTTGAAAAAGATTGGCCAAAGGCGAAAGTCATTTTATTGGAAGAAAATTATCGATCTACAAATAATATTTTAAAAGCCGCTAATGGAGTTATTAGAAATAACAAATTACAAAAACCAAAAACGCTTTGGACGAATAATGGCGGGGGAGACACGATTAAGGTGATTGCCGCCAGTTACGATAATGACGAAGCAGAGTGGGTGGTAAAAAAAATTATTGAATTGATGCGCGCTGGTGATCCGTTGAATAAAATAGCTATTATTTACAGGACCAACGCCCAATCAAGAGCCGTTGAACAGAATTTAATTTCTGCCGGCCTGCCTTATAAAATTTTTGGTGGAATTCGATTTTACGACCGCAAGGAAATCAAAGATATTGTCGCCGCCATTCGCCTGACTAATAACCCAAAAGATTCTGTCAGCGCTGAAAGATTAATGAAAAACCTACCTAAAAAATCAGCCAGAAAAATTGTAGAAGATATGCCTCGCTTAGGCAAAGAATATAATATTTTAGAATTAATAAATTACTTTCTGGAGGAGACAGATTATTTTGAATATTTAGAAAAACACCAAAAAAACCCCGAGGAAAGAATTGAAAATATAAATGAGTTGATTGTGTTCGCTGGGCAGTTTGTTAAACAAGGCGGAACTACATCATTTTTAGAACAAATTGCCCTTGCCAGTAGCGCAGACTTGCCCGCCGAAGCCTTGGCGAAGGAGGGTAGCTACTCCAATCCCGCCGTAAACCTAATGTCCATCCATATCGCCAAAGGCCTAGAATTCCAAAGTGTCTTTGTAATCGGCTGTGACGAAGGCACTCTTCCTCACCACCGATCGTACGAAGAAAGAGGCGGATTAGAAGAAGAAAGAAGATTAATGTATGTGGCGATGACAAGAGCTGAAAAAAACTTATTTTTGAGTTTCAATAAAATGGCCTCCAGATTTTTATACGAAATCCCTCCAGAACTGGTAGAATTTATACAATTAAAGTCCCAAAGAAAAGATTATTTGGACGAAGAAGAGGAGTGGATAGATTATCAATAAATCCCAAATCACAAGCACCAAAATGCAAACAAATACCAAATTACAAAAAACAAATTCTAAACACTATAGTGTTTTTGATTTAAATATCGGGTTTTATAGTTTGTTTGTTATTTGGGATTTGTAATTTGGAATTTTTTATGCAATATCTTGGTCAACATTTTTTAAAAAATCGGGTTGCGATTGAAAAAATCGTGTCGGCTTTGGATTTGCGAGAGGGGGATGTGGTGGTCGAGATAGGACCAGGAACGGGCGCTTTAACTGTCGAGTTGCTAAAATATCCAATTAAATTAATTGGGGTTGAAAAAGACCATTTTTTTGCCCAAAAACTAAGTCGGGAATTTCAAATTTCAAATTTAAAATTTAAAATTATTGAAGGGGATATTTTAAAAGTTCTTCCTAAAATTAAAATTCAAAATTTAAAATTTAAAATTGTCGGAAATATCCCATACTACCTAACCGGTTTCCTATTTCGAATAATCAGTGAATTAGAAAATAAGCCTGATTTGATCGTTTTTACGATCCAAAAAGAAGTTGCTGAAAGAATTTGCGCAAAGCCACCGAAAATTAATTTATTAGCCGCCAGCATCCAAATTTGGGCTGAACCAGAAATTTTAATGACTTTGCCGCCAGAAGATTTTGATCCACCGCCCAAGGTAGATTCGACGATTATAAAATTAACCCCAAAATCCAACATCCAAAATCTAAAATCTTACTACCAGCTAATAAAAATAATATTCAAACAACCCAGAAAAAACATACTAAACAACTTATCAGAGGGATTGGCAGTGTCAAAAGAAGAAATACAAGAAAAAGTTAAAAAGATTAACTTATCAGGCAACGAAAGAGGGCAAAATCTATCCATTGAAAAAATTATTGAATTATCAAGAGTTTTCCCCATAATTCATAATTCTTAATTCTTTATTCTGTGATAAAATTATAGTATGCGACCGCTAAACATTCTTGTCGCCTTTTTTGCTATGAGCATCCTAGCTGTGGGTGGTTTGGTTGGAGTTGGAAATTATATTAAACCAATTCCAGCCGTAGTTAAACAAGAAATACCCAATATCCAACATCTATCATCCAATATCCCCCAAGAACTACCCGAACTTTCTTTTAACGTTACAGAAGATTTAGCTGATGAAATTAGCAAAGATATTCTGGTGCGCAATCCAGAAGGTCCTAATGAAATAGACAGAGAAAAATGGATTAATGTTGCTAATCCGGAACAGATGGCTGATTTACTTACAGAAGAGGGTTTAAAAAAATTTGATCCAAAAGATTTTCAACCGGAAATTAAATTAGCTGATTTAAGAATATCAAATCCGCCAACTGGCGAACCAAGCGCTGTGGCGGCAGAAATTTACTTTCGCACCTTCCGCGATATTTTAAAACACGATTTTGAAAACGCGCGTGTAGATTTAAATAGTCCTGATTTAGCCGGCATCGGCGCGGTAATTAAGGCCTACGATCAGGCAATTAAAAATTTTTATAATTTAGAAACGCCGGAAAAATTAACCGATATTCAGAAAAAACAAATCAGCTTATTAATTGGGCAGAAAAAAGTTTTTGAAGTAATGGCTAATTATAAAAATGATCCGGTGCAGGCGTATTTAGCAGCACAGGTTTTTGAAGAAATGAATAGTAATTTTTTAAGTCTAAATTCTGAAATAATAAATTTTATCCAAAAAAATGGCCTTAAAATTTAAATTAAAAACTTTATTACTTACAGTTTTACTATTGGCTATTGGCTATTGGCTATTGGCTGTAACCCACGCCCAGGTTGGGGCAAGTCTCACTTTTGAAACAAACCCTGTTTTGATAGGAGGCATTACAACACAGGCGGGAATTGCTACTAAAAAAAGCCTTACCGAAATAGCTTTTAATGCTATAAAAAAACGTGTTTTTGATATGGTTGTTGACCAAACAATTGACTATATCAATGGCAACGGCCAGCCGCAATTTATCACCGACTGGAGGGGATTTTTAGAGCAGACAGCGCAGATTGCGGTGGGGGATTTTGTGCAGGCGATCGGACTGGGCGCGATCTGCAGTCCATTCAGATTTCAGGTGCAAATTGCCATGGTGGCGCCGCCAAGATTTTCCAAACAAATTACCTGCACGCTTGGCAGTATCGTCCAAAACGTAAATAATTTTTACAGCGACTTCCGCAATGGCGGCTGGCTGGCCTATCAGGAAATGTGGGCGCCCAATAATAATTTCTATGGCTCGCTTCTGCTGGCCTGGAATGCTAAAGAAAATGAAATCGCCGCTCGAGTGGCGGCGGCGCAAAACGAAGCATTGGCCAGCCGAGGATTTTTATCGGTCAAAAAATGCGCCAAAGATCCGATTACCGGAAAAGATATTCCACGAACTTGCGTCATTACTACGCCCGGCGGAGCAATTGGGGATTTGGCCTCAAAGGCCATTGGCGCCGATTTGGATTTTATTATTAACTCACAAGACTTAGCCGCATATGTAGGCGCTATTTCTGATGCACTTATTAATCGCTTAATTAAATCAGGGGTGCAGGGACTAGGCGGTGTTGTTACCGCTTCCCGACCGCCACAGGGATACGCTACTGGATTGGGATGTAATGCTTTTGTTGGCAACGCCAAAGAAGATTGTTTAAATTATCAAAACAATTACGGCTCTTCTTTCAATAAAGCTAACCATATTTCACCGGCAGAAATAAACGCCGCCCTGCAACCACGCCTCACCGCCAAACCAATTTTAGAAAATTTAATCACGCTAGAAACACAATCGCTTAATCAACTAACATCTTTCCAGTGCGGTAGTTTGTTCAATCAACAACAGCAAAATATTTTCCGACATCGCCAAATCCACGACGAGAACGATTATACAATCAGCCAGCTAACAAGAGCGCTTCAAGACACCGGCCGACCAAATAGTTTTAATAGCGTATTCTTGACCGCCCAAATGACCGATCAAGCCGCCGCCCAAAAATTGCTTTCCGACACGCAAGCCGAACAAACCGCTTATCAACCAATACAACCTAATCAATGCCAAAATCCATAAATAAAAAAATAATTTCGGCTTTTGTTTTACTGGTGATATTATTCCCTGTTTTAATGGCGCGCGCGCAGGATACTGGTGGCGGAATAGGAACTATTATAGAACGCGACAATGTCGTTCGCGATGCCGCCGTTCGTGGCAATCCTAATCCTGGCACTTTTACTGGCGCCGCCAGCGAAGGTCTTTCTGTTAATACTATTGGTAGTGGCATCATGAGTATTTTAGCTAAAGCAATCAGTTTTATTACTGTCTGGATCGCTTATGCTTTTGGCTATCTGGCCGGACTTGTTTTTACCTTTGCCGGACTTTTTTTAAGCTTCGGCTTAAAACTCAACGGGTCGCTTTTACAAAGCCCGACGGTAAACATCGGTTGGTCTATTACTAGAGATTTAGCTAATTTAGGATTCGTTTTAGGAATTATATTTATCGCCATTGCCACAATTTTACGAAGTAATAAATATGGCATGAAAAAAATCTTGTGGCGATTGATCACGGTGGCTATTCTTATTAATTTCAGTTTAACTTTTGCCGGAATTTTAATTGATGCCAGCGGTTTAATGACTAATTTTTTCATGGCAAAAGTAGTGCCTCCTGCGGGCGGAACCAGTTTTAGTAATTTAAATTCCCAATCAATGGCCTTTTCCAGCGTGCTGGCCAACGCCTTTGGTATTCAAAAAGCGCTTGACACTAAAAGTTTAGACGCTAAAAAAATCCAGAGCGCCAGCGAGTTTGGGGCAACGACATTTACTTTGATCGCTAATATGTTTTTTGTTGTTCTATTTACAATTATGGGAGCGACGGTAATGCTTGCCACCGCGGCGCTGGTCTTTGTCCGATATGTCGTCTTAATGATTCTTTTGATTTTAATGCCATTGGCTTGGTTGGGTTGGATTTTTGAGGGCTCGGCATTTCATGAAGCTTTTCAGCAGTGGTGGAAGGCATTTATAGAATGGCTGATCTGGCTACCGGCGGCAATGTTTTTCATTTACCTAACTATTTTAATCGTCGTTAATCAATCTCAAGATGCAAATTCTGTCACCCAAATTGCCAAGTCAATTCAAACCGCACCGCAAGGAAATGTTTTAGATCAATTTTTAGGATTTACAGGACCGCCCACTACCGGATTGGTTGGTATAAGCGGAGGATCGCAAGGCAGTGGCGGTTCATTTGAAACATTTGGTCAGATGTTGGCCGTTCTTGGTTTGATGAGCGGTGGTTTAATAATGGCCAACCGAATTAGCAACAAGTGGGCAAAAATTGTTCTTGGCTTTGCCGGCCAAGCGCAAGGATATTTGCTGGGCAAAGTCAAGGGCGCCGCCCAAAAAACCGCCGGCTATGGTACGGGTTATTATGCGAGCCAGTATGCCGGCCACCGAGCGATGCAGGAATTTTTGAGAGGTGGGATTAAACAGACAGGAGTAGATGAAAAGGGTAATCCTATAATGTCTATGCCTCGTGGCCAACGGATTGCAACTACTTTATCTCGAATCGGTTTACGAGAAACTGCATCTAATTTAAGTGGTTATTTATCAAAAGGAAAGGATGCTGTATCTGAAGTTGCTAAAAGAAATTATGAAAATCTAAATGATGATGCTTTAATAGCAGCCTCTACTTTGGGCGGATTAGAATATCAAGCGGCGAGAGGAATAGTTTTGGCTAAAAGAGATAAGTTGGATAAAATATCAAAAAGTGACTTTGACAATACAATATCTGCTATTAAAAAAATGGGTGCTGAT
Source organism: uncultured Candidatus Saccharibacteria bacterium (assembly GCA_964368235.1). Lineage (GTDB taxonomy): Bacteria > Patescibacteriota > Minisyncoccia > UBA6257 > UBA11618 > CAYIZY01. The sequence continues at coordinate 774 of CAYIZY010000020.1, read as the reverse complement.
AAAGAAGTATTGAATAATAGACCAGATTTAGCAGTAGAATTTGGTAAGAAAATAGAGGACGTGGTTAAGAAAATTTCTGATATATCAGCTGTTTCTAAAAAAGCATTTGAAAATTCAGAAGTTTTATTAGCACTAAATAATAACCAATTAAAAAAAATTCATGGTAGTCAAAAAGTAACAGAGGACACTATTGATTCTATAAAAAAACAACTTGTCCAATCTTATAAAGATGTTGTAAAAGAAATTAAAGACAATACTGGTAAAATTCCGGCTGAAGAGATAATAAAATTACAAAAGAAAAGAGAAGATTTAGAAAAAAAAGTGGTTCTTACTCATCTTTCTCCGTCATGGTCAACTAAAGAAATTAAAATTCCGGTTACATATACCGATGAAATTCCAAAATCACAAACTCAACAGATCCCTAAAGATACTGCGGCACTAAGACAAAAATTAGAATGGCGGGTTAATCAACAAACGAAAGATTTGGCGGCAATGAAAGCGGCTGGCGAACAAAGACCGACCGTATTAAAATCAGCAGAAGACAATCTTAAAAGGGCGCGAAGGGATTTAGATAAACTAAATGGCTAATTTATTCGCCGCATATCAATCATTACCAGAATCAATTCAAAAATGGCTCAGCGATGAGAATGTGGTTTTAATAATCAGTGAAATTAATCAAAAATTGAGTCTTGCGATTGATGACGAAAGAGCTGAAATTATTCCCCACTTAATTTTACGATTATGCGTGCAAGACTTAGAACCGAGAAATTTTAT
>CAYIZY010000019.1:0-10510 GCA_964368235.1 uncultured Candidatus Saccharibacteria bacterium | reverse complement strand
AGGACAGTTATTAGTCATTTTCGTCCATTGCTAGGCAACGAAGAAAATTTTAAGCGCGCTTTGGAACTTTTAGAAAAAACAAAAACGGAAATCTTTTTTGATATTTATCCATTTGATGTCAGTCTGATACCGATTTATAAACTACTTCCTTTTTGGGCGCAAAACGGAGGTTTAGCTGTGATGTACAAACAGCTTTTAGACAGCGTTTTATTCCAAAGGATTTTGAGGGAGCTGCCTCCGTTAACAAGAGATGATTTGGTGGTTGCCAGCGCGCCGGGAAATGATTTTTTAGTTGGAAAAACGATCGGCGAAATTGCTAAAAACCAAGGCGTATCAATACCTGAATCTTTATTAAAATTAATGATTACTACTCGCCTGAAAGCATTGATATTTTATAAAAATATTAATATAGAACTGGCTAGCGAATTACTGTCTCATCCAAAATCTTTTATTTCTTCAAATACAATACATTTGCCAGAAAAAGCCTTCCCAAAGTTTTTTAAAATGGTTAATGGGAAATTATCAATCGAAGAAGCGGTTAAAAAAATTACCGGGGACCCCGCCCAGTTTTTTGGATTAAAGGAGAGGGGATTGATCAAAGAAGGTTATTTTGCCGACTTAGTGATGTTTAAAGATTTGAATGAAGTATCAGTAATAAGATGAGGAAAGTTATCAGATCAAAAATTAGGCCATCAGTCCATAAACCAGATTATTTAATAATATTTTGCACATTAGCATTGGTGATTTTTGGATTGGTAATGTTGGCTAGCGCCTCATCAAATTTAGCTAAAAATCAATTTAATGATAGTCTTTATTACTTAAAACACCAAATGATCTACGGCTTAAGTTTTGGAATTATCGGTTTTTTTATAGCCACGAAAATTAATTATAATATCTATAGAAAAATTGCCATTCCTTTATTGTTATTATCTATTTTCGGCCTTTTTTTAATTTTTACCCCATTTGGATTTAAGGCTGGCGGGGCGGAAAGATGGCTTAAAATTGGCACTTTTATATTTCAACCGTCAGAGCTTTTAAAAATTCCTTTTATAATTTATTTAGCCGCTTGGCTAGGAAACAGTACCGATCGGCAAAAAAGTTTTTGGAGGGGTTTTGTGCCATTTTTAATTATTTTAGGAACAGTGCTTTTCTTGCTTTTAAAGCAACCGGCCACCAGTACGTCGGTTATACTTATGATGGTTGCTTTAATTGTTTATTTTGTAAGTGGCGCAAAAGTTTCTTATATTATTTCGGCATTGGTTGCGGGGGCGATGATTTTAGCCTTACTAATTTATTTCACGCCTTATCGTTGGGCGCGTGTCAGCGCATTTTTAAAGCCAGAAAATAATCTCCAAACGACTGGTTATCATGTTAATCAAACAAAAATTGCCATTGGATCGGGAGGGCTTTGGGGTGTCGGATATGGCCAGTCCACGACTAAAATTAAACATCTTCCAGAGCCGATTGGGGATTCTATTTTTGCCGTGATTGCCGAGGAAATGGGTTTTGTGGGAGCAATTGGATTACTTGGGGTATTATTTTTGTTAGTTATGAGAATAATGTTTTTAGCAGTAAAATTTAGTGATCGTTTTGGCCAATTGCTACTAATAGGTTTTGGTTCATTGATAATGCTGCAGTGTTTTGTGAATATTGGCGCGATTTCCGGAATTTTACCTCTCACCGGCACCCCTTTGCCATTTATTAGCTATGGCGGCACGGCCCTTGCTGTTTACATGACAATATCAGGAATAATTGTTAATGTATCAAAATATGCATAAACGAATCTTATTGACCGGAGGGGGAACTGGGGGGCATATTTACCCGCTGATTGCTGTAGCGAGAAAATTAAAAAAACTTGATTCAATGGTGGAATTAAAATATTTTGGTCCAAAAAATATTTTTAGTTTTTATTTGATGGGGGAGGGAATTGCCATTAAACATATTACTTCGAGCAAAATTCGTCGCTACTTTTCCTTTCTAAATTTTCTAGATGGATTTAGGTTTGTTTGGAGCGTGTTTCAGGCGTTTTTCAAAGTTTATTTTTACATGCCCGATGTTTGCTTTTCCAAAGGTGGGCCAGGTTCAGTGCCAGTGGTTTGGGCCTGTCGATTTTATCGTATTCCGATTGTAATTCATGAATCTGATTCTGTTCCCGGTAGGGCAAATTTAATTGCCAGTAAGTACGCAAAAATTATTGAACTTGGCTTTGAATCTACCGCGCAATATTTTCCTCCAAGAGTTAAGGTGGTGGGTAATCCGGTGAGGGAAGAAGTTTTGCGTTTTGTTGATCCGGCGGAAGCGAGAAGGACTTTTAAGCTAGATGCCTCGCGAAAAACCATTTTTGTTTTTCCCGGCTCCCAAGGCGCTACTAGGATAAATGATTTTATATATAAAAATTTAGATTCTCTTTTAGCCAAATATCAAATTATCCATCATGTGGGTAATGAGAATTATGTGGAGTATATGCATCGTTTTGAAAAATTACCTGACGGATATTTCGTGGCTGCTTATTTTGAAAATAATTTGCCAGAGGCTTACGGCGCCGCTGATTTAGTGATTTCCCGGGCAGGGGCGATGACTATTTTTGAATTAGCAGCCCTTGGTAAGCCGGCTATTTTAATACCATTACCGGAGTCAGCCAATGATCACCAGAAAGAAAATGCCTATCAATACGCAAAAACTGGCGCCGCTATTGTTATTGAGCAAGAAAATCTACTGATTAATTTATTAGAATCACAACTAAACCAACTACTGGACAGTCCAGAAAAATTAAAATTTATGTCTCAAGCGGCGAAGAATTTTTACAAGCCAGATGCAACGGAAATTATCGTTAAAGACATATTAGGACTTATTTAATGCTGTGGATAACTTTTTTCGGAAGTGATAGCATTAAATCATGAATCCCGTTAGAGATAACTCATCTGTAATATATAACTTATGTCTGAAAAATAATAATAAACTTCATGCACTCGTCATGCGTGTTTTTCACGGAAATGCATTAAGCATTTCCTATCTCTAACGGGATGAAAGTACGGGTTCGAATAGCGCCATCTCCAACTGGATATTTGCATATCGGTACTGCCAGAACCGCGCTTTTTAATTATTTTTTTGCCAAAAGACATGGTGGGCAGTTTATTTTGCGTATTGAAGACACAGACTTAGAAAGATCAGACAAAAAATACGAAAAAGACATTATTGATGGCCTAAAATGGCTTGGTTTAGACTGGGATGAAGGACCTTTGGATGTCGGTACAGAAGGAGACCTTTTTTCTAACAAATACAAAGGGGATTGTAGTCCGTATCGCCAAACTGAACGTATTGATATTTACGAAAAATATTTAAAACAATTATTAGAAAAAGGATTTGCTTATTATTGTTATTGCGCAAAAGAAGAGTTAGAAGCAGATAGGCAAGCGATGCTAACACAAGGATTAGCTCCAAAGTATAGTGGACGATGCCGTGGTGGCAAGCCAAAAAGCTCAAGTGAGGCGCAAATAATAAGATTTAAAATTCCCGACAGCCAGGTTTCTTTTCGAGACATGATTCGTGGTGAAATAAGTTTTAATATGGGCATGATGGGTGATGTGGCTATTGCCAAGGATTTACGAACACCATTATATAATTTTGCTGTTGTTGTAGATGATCAGGAAATGCAAATTACCCATGTAATTAGGGGGGAGGATCATATTAATAATACACCTAAACAAATTCTAATTATTGAAGCGCTTGGTTTTAATAAACCCCATTATGCCCATTTGCCATTAATTCTTGACCCAGATCGAAGTAAGATGTCCAAACGTTTTTCTGCTACTTCAATTTCTGAATATAAAGAGCAAGGATACTTGTCGGAAGCGATGATTAACTTCTTGGCATTATTGGGCTGGCATTCTAAAGACAACAAAGAGATTTTTTCTAAAGAAGAGTTGATTAAAGAATTTGATTTATCTCGGGTTCAAAAAGCTGGCGCGGTTTTCAATATCGATAAATTAAATTGGCTCAATGCCCAATACATTAAAAATATAAAAGACGAAGAGCTTGCAGAAAAACTAAATCTCGTCAACAGTGAACAAAATTTGAAAATAATTCACTTAAGCAAGGATCGAATGAATAAATTATCAGATTTTAAAAATATTTCCCATTTTTTTTATAAATTACCAGATTATCCAGCCGATCTTTTAGTCTGGAGAAAACAAAATAAAGCCGATACAATAAAGATTTTGGAGGAATTGGTGGGGATTATTAATAATTCAAAAGAAATTATAGCTTTGGCTAATAAAAAGGGCAAAGGTGATGTATTGTGGCCATTAAGAGCTGCTTTATCGGGTCTAGACGCCTCTCCCGGACCATTAGAGATTTTAGATGTGCTAGGGGGGGAGGAGGCAAGAAGGAGATTAGATATTGCAATAGATAAATTTAAATTTTAAATTTAAAATTTCAAAAAGAGGATGTTTAAAAAAAGTATAATAGTTTTTTTGGGAATAATATTTGGCTTTGGGCAAGTCGTTTTTTCTGCTACCCCGCAAGAACTTGACCAGGCCTTAAAGGAGAAAGCTAAAAAACTACAAGAGATTAACCAAAAACTTCAAGAAACTCATGAAAATCTCACTGAAACAGAAGGCCAGAGCCGAACTTTACGTGTCGAGCTTACTAAAATAGGTAAAGATATTAAACAATTAAATTTAGGCATTCAATCTAGCCAAACGACAATTGAAAAATTAAATTTAGAAATTGAATCTTTACAATACGACATCAATGACATGAAAAAAAATATTTCCCAAAAAAAGGACGCCCTATCTCGACTAATAAAACGCCTACAAGCCGACGATCAAGAAACTTTTGTAATGAAGTTTCTAAAAAATAAAACCCTCTCCGCTAATTTTGCCCAAGCAAGTGGTTATTCTGCCATAAATAATGATATTAGTCAAGGAATAGGGGAATTGAAAATTCTACAAAATCAACTTAGTGGCAAATTAAGTCAAACAAATAGTAAAAAATCTTCTATAGAATCAGAACATAAAAATTTAAAAGTTAAAAAAAATATAGTAATAGATAAAGAGGCTGAACGAAAAAACTTATTAGTTCAAACAAAAAACCAGGAAAAAATTTATCAGCAACAAATTTCTGAATTAGAAAAACAGCAACTGGCAATCGCTGAAGAGATTGAGCAATTAGAAGCTACCTTAAGAGCGCAATCCGACCCCAGTAATTTACCTGTTGCTAGGGGGGGGTTATTGAGTTACCCTGTTCAGGGTTTGATTCGTATTTCACAAGGTTGGGGCGCTACTAAATTCGCTAGAAATGGTTATAGGGGTGGTTGGCATAATGGTTTAGACTTTGCAGCGCCTCTAGGCACGCCAATTTTGGCTGCTGAAGGGGGACTTATATTGGCTTCAGGAGATCAGGATCTTTATTGTCGTCGTGGCGCTTATGGTAAATATATCGTTATTAAGCATACAAACGGTCTAGTGACATTATATGGCCATTTATCGCGTTATTTAGTGTCTAGTGGAGAGATTGTTAAACGTGGCGATGTTATTGGATATATGGGTAGTACGGGGTATTCAACTGGTTCTCATTTACATTTTACGGCTTATGATGGAAAAACATTTGCCATGAGGCCTAGCAGAAGTTGCGGGTTGATGCCATCTGGCGGAGATTTAAATCCCGGATTATATTTGTAGTTTTATTCTTCACATTTCTGACTTTGGGCGCGCCACCAAAAAATTCTTCTAAAAAGAAAAGAATGTTTTTCTGCTCGGCTCCGCGCTACGCGCGGGCGGCGGGATTCGCTCGAACAGCTCGGCATTCCTCCTCGCCCCCCTACCGAGCTGTCCTCGCTCAAAAAAGTTTTCGGCGGCTAGGTCTTAAAATAGATCAAGAACTGTGCTAAAATACAAATATGGTCAGACTAAAAGGCAATAAGGGAGTAGATTCTGGAGAGGTAAAAGCTAAAAAATACAATCTTTGGATTGGTATTAGCTTATCGAATAAAATTTTTACTCCTGAAAATATAAAATCACTTATATTATTTTGTCTTGAGCACACTAAAGACAAAGTTCTCGTTTGGATACCGGGTAGAATGCAAGCTAATAATTATCGTTATTTTGAACGAATAGGAATGGCTGACGCTTTAAGAAAGGGTTTTGCCGAAGAGGATGCTTGTAAAGAAGTGGTTAAACAAATACTCAATGAACTATCAAAAGAACAAGCCGATAAAGTAGTTATCGCTAGTTTTGATGATACTTGTGCACTCCAAAATACATTAAACAAAGAGAGATATTTTTTAGAGCATTTTCTGAAAAAGGAAAATTTTATGATGCTGTGATGGAAATTATTGAAGAAGTTATTATTGCCAGAGGAAGACCAGTAAACAAAGACAACAAAGAATCTCTGGCTTTATACATAATTCATGAACTCCCGTTGTTTTGTGATGGAGCTCAAAAAATCGGAGAGGACACCATCTATACAGTTATTCCTTATCCAGGGTTCAGTAAAATAGACGAATTAGAACCAGATATTACCCAGAAGCTCGCATTAACTAACAGAGTGGGGATTTTGGATATCTCATTATTAAATACAGAGGACCGCTAATTATGTATTGATATTGTGCGACACTGTAATATAATTAACTTATGGATAAATTACCAGGTGATTATATTGCTGGATTTGTAGATGGCGAAGGATGTTTTGCTCTTAAATTTAGACGAGATATTAGGCGTGAAAGAAAAAATGTCCCAATCTATTTTTATTGGGATTTAGAATTTGCGATTGTACTAAATATTAATGATACTGACATTTTATATCAAATTCAAAAAACACTCGAATGTGGTACAATTAATTCCTCTGAAAGAGGATATACTCGATTTTCTGTTAAGGATCATAAAGATATACGTGATAAAGTTGTACCCTTTTTTAGTAAATATTCTTTAAGAGCTAAAAAGAAGTTTGATTTTGAGTTGTGGAAAGAAGCGGTAAAAATTTTTGATAGAAATCAAAGAACTAAAATTAATGTTGAAAAGGGGAAAAATGGATTTCAAAAGGTAATTTGGAATTCAGACGATATAGAAAGATTAAAAGCTATTCTTCAAAATATGAAGAACTATAAAGGAGGCACTCATAGTGCAAAATGGCTTCAATTAAAGTAACTGACGCAAAAGTAACAATGTGCGACAGTGTATTAAAAACCCCGCCATGTATCATGGCGGGGTTATGTTACGGAACTTTAATAAAAGTGATGATACTCATCGTTTGCTTGCTTATTATTGATCGATTATTTTTTGGATTTGAAAAGAAACTATAATAACGATCAAGATTCTTTTCTAATTCAGCTTTATCTCCCCCATCAAGATTATTAGAGAAATCTGACGGCTCATAGCCAATAGATAACCAGCTTAACTTTACACATCTTACGACTCGGACTTTGCCTAATTTGCCTGTTTGCAGGGCTTTTGTTTTATCCCCTCCCAATGTCACCCATACTTCCTGTCCGGGATCGTAACTATTGCTTTTTTTAGAACCGAGCCGAATAGTTTTTAATTCAAGATCTGCCGAGTTGCTATGAAAAAAATTTCTTAATGCTTTAGCGCGAAGTAAATTATTATAATCTTCGTGAAAGTGAAGTTGTTTCATTGGTTATCCCCTTTTGTTTGATTTTAAAGTTGCGTATACTTCAGGTTAACCGTAAATTTTATGTATTTCAAGAACGAAAACGATTTTAAAGAATTATGCGGCTATACTATTGATGATGTTTGGTATCCGCGCGTGACGAAAATCGTGGAAATTAAAGCCAAGCCCGCCCTCTATAAATTTTATGCTGAATTAGGTAGTCATAAAGCCGGTGAAGAGATAAAAAAGAAATCAGCCGATGAAGGCACAAAAATTCATGAGGCCTTTGAAAAAATTTTAGTCGGTGAAAAACCGGAAATTGATCCCTCTATTGCTCCAGCTATTAAAGCGGCAGTGGATTTTGTGGGAAAAAATAAGATTCAAGTTGATCCGGAATTTGTAGAAAAAAGAATTGTTAATTATGACCATCGTTACGCCGGAACGATTGATACCTTAGCCTTAATTGATGGAAAGTTTGGTGTTTTAGATATCAAAACATCCCAATCAATATATCGTGATTATAATTTACAAACATCAGCTTATATTAACGCCTTGATACCACAATTTAGAAATTTACAGACTAGGTGGATTATGAGGATTGATCAGGTAAAGACCTGCAAGTTGTGTAAGTCGGTTTTGCGCGGCAAAGGCGGCCGAGACAAAATTCGCAAGCCCTACCCCGCTCCCAAAGGTTGGAGTGGTTGCGAAGACGACCAGCATAGTTGGTCTGATTTAACCGGCGTGGTTGAACTTAAAGAATTTCCTTATTGGCAAGATGACTTTGAGGCTTTTGTTGGCGCAAAAAAACTTTGGGAATGGGAAAATGATTATTGGTTGCGGCGAATCGGCTATATTTAGAAATTTACACAGAAAATTTATATTTATCTACAAACTTTCTACGTGTATAATCTTCTATCCCCTCGCCCATCGCGCGGGGTTTTATTAATTTAAAATCTGCCGTGAAAGGCGCAGCGATTTGAAATAACAATTCGCTGGCTCCAGAAAAATTTTTGGACGAGGTAGCCACTCTCATATTAAGTTCGTGATTTTCTTTTATCGGCTTAAAACAGTATTGAATAGAGTAACCATCCCCTACTTTGGCGGGAAATTTGAAATTTAAAATTTGAAATTTAAAATTTAAATTTTTAGGTTTCAAGAAATTTACCAGATGAACTCCTTGTGGATAAAAAATAGAGTGATCTTCACAGGGAATTAAGTATTTTTCCCAATCGGGAAAATTTTTTAAATTAAAATTTTTTGGTAATGATATATAAAAATAAGACTTTTTTGAAGAAATTTCTTTAGCCAGTTCAAAATTAAATGGAATGTGAAAATTAACCAGTTCTTCTATAAGTTCATGATTAGCTTTTTCACTCAAATGAATCACTTTAAAGAATTGCATTACCTTAATTATATTATATAATTAACATATGAAGAAGAATCTGGTTCTTATTTTGATATTTAATTTATTATTTTTAAACCTTGCATTAGCGGATTCTTCTGGCCCGAATAGCCCTGGCGCTTCTGTTAATGATAGTAGTTTTGGTTCAGTTGCCTGGACAAATGCCGACTTTTCTTTATCTAGCGATAATTCTAATGCTAGTATTTCGATTTCCCCAGCTGCTGGTAGCCAGTATCTTAAAGCTACAAATTTTGGTTTTTCTATACCAGCCAATTCAGAAATACAAGGAATAATTGTTGAAATAGAAAAAAAAGAATTAGCTGCTTCTGATAATATTACTGATGCCAGGGTCAGGATTATTAAGGGTGGTTCAATTGGCACAACAGATAAAGCTTCGGGAATAGAATGGGGAACGACAGACGCGTACACCACTTATGGCAACGCTACTGATTTATGGGGAGAAATTTGGAATGCAAGCGATATAAATTCTCCTAATTTTGGCGCAGTGATTGCGGCAGGAACCTCTGCTCCAACTGGGAGCGTCTTTGTAGATCATATTAGAATAACAGTTCATTATACATCTTCTGGCGGTTCTGGTGGAGAGGGGGGTTCGTCCAATATTCCATCCCCTTCTGAAAAAACATCTGTTACTAGAATTAGCACTACTAATACAGATGGATATGATGTTGTTAAAACAATTAAAACTGGCGATATTAACCTTTATATTCCTGAAAGTTCGGTTTTAAAAGACGTTACCAGTCATCTTAAAAATGATCTTTTTATAAAAATAGATTCTTCTTATATTTCTTTAATTAATGCTGATACCACAAAATTAAATTGGGCCAACGATTTATATATAAAAGATAGCGAAGGATATACAAAAATAACGGCGCTACACCTAAAAAATGCCAAAGGTGAATATTCGCTTTATGATAAAAATATTTTGATCGAAAATACAAAACTTTTAATATTTGCCGATTTAACTGTTGATGGCAATCAATTAGCTCCTAATGGTTTGACGTATAGTGCCAATAAAAATAAAGATATTAATCCTTTTGAAGTTTTTAATTCTAATAATCTGCCTTATGAGTTTCTTGGTGAAAGAGGTTTGCCTAAAACTACAAAACGGAACGATCAATATCTTAACACAGTAAATACTGTCGGACAAGTTTATGATCAGTATTGTTTTCAGAATTCAGAAAGATGTGATAAGTGGTTAAAGCTTAAAGAAAAAGAGGTCATTCCACAAATAATTAATGATGTCGTTGCCGACGTTCCCACTGTTAATAACAGTAGCATTGATGATGCTAAAAATAGCTTGTCTGAAAAATTAAATCCATTGACTGAAGTAATTGCCAGATTTTCTATTAGGCTATCAGAAGGTATTTTGGGTAATTTCAAGAAAGTTATTAAAAGATCAACAATTTTTGCCTCATTTAATAGCGAAAAAGGAGGTAATGAAGTTTTTCAATCTGTTGTTGTGGGAAGAATTTCTCCTAAGGC
>CAYIZY010000018.1:0-10791 GCA_964368235.1 uncultured Candidatus Saccharibacteria bacterium | reverse complement strand
CCGCCACGAGTTGTCCAATCAACAGTAGAATTAACCTGAAGAGATTGGACCAATCCAGATTGATCAGCAACCGGTTTTATAAAAACAGCTCTAATAAAATTTGTTTTTAAACCAGTTGGATTAAGAGAATAAATCTTTTGCGTCAAATCCCAATAAAAAAATTTATTACAAACACTACCACAGCTGGCGGGTAAGGCAGTTATTAAATAATCGAACTGGTAATTTCCTTCATTTAAATTTCTATTCCAAGCATCTCCAGCCAGAACGTTATTATCAATCAAATTTTTTATTATTTCTATTCCTTCCGCCGCCAAATAACTTGCCACATATCGGTCATTAATAACTCTATTCAAACTCAAGGAACGAGAAAGCAGGGCAAAAATCCCCAACAAACCAACAACAACCACTGTTATCGCCACCATTGATTCAATTAATAAATAACCTTTTCTCATTGGGAAATTTGGCCGCTACTGTTTATTTTCAAATCGACTGACGTACTGCCATCAACATTAGAAATAGAGATTGATTTCTCTCCCGAGGCAAAGATTCCGTCAAAAAAAACAAACGGGTCGGGAGGCATAAAAAAGATATTTTGTAGGCCACTGGCCAGAGAAAAATTTAATGATGATGGCAATTTATGTTCTTCTACCAACTCCTGTGGATCGGCAATAGTATAAACCCTATCACTAACGGCGCAATCGGTAGAGCGCTCTTTAAATAAAATATATGAATTATTTTCAAAATGAACACCATAACCACAAATCGGCTCATCGGTGATTAATGTATTTAAACTTAAAGACTTGGCTTTTAAAATTAACCCAACAACACTCGCCTTCTCCTTAAACAAAACAATCTGTTGTTCACCGGAGCGATTATAAAGAAGTAAAATTGAAGTCAACATCAACAAAACCCCCATCGTGATAAGTGTTTCGATAAAAGTAAATCCCCTTCGATACATGTAGTGATTATATCATAAAAATTTATCCGAAAAGATGGAAATAGAAATCTAAAATCTGGTAGCCAAAAAACATTACCGTAAAAACTCCAATCACCATATGTGGACCGAATGGAATTGGTTCTTTAAATTTTTTCTTGTTTAATGACATAAGAAAAAGCCCTATCGCAGACCCAATAACAAAAGATAAAGCTAGAGCCAAAAAGGCATCAGGAGACCCCATTAATAAACCAATCGCGCCAGCCAGTTTCACATCTCCAATTCCCATTCCCTTTCCCTTGGTAAGTAAAACAATCAACAAAAATAACACGAAACAAATAACGGCCGCTAAAACATGTTGCCAAAATATATTTCCAGGCAATATTATAAGTAAAGAATAATTTTTTAAAAATGAGGTATTCCATCCAATAAAGTTTTGATAATAAAGTTTTAGTCCAGCCAATATTAATCCTAAAATAGAAATTCCAACTATAATTTCGTCCGGAATTAAGTACAAGCGATAATCAATTACTGACATGAGGATTAAAAGCACCGCCACTAAAACCCAAATTATCGCGAACCAATAGTACCAAACTAAAAGCGGGAAAAAATAATAAAAATAAATCGGGATTAAAAAAGCCGTTCCAGTCAAAAACTCCACAATTGGATATTGCCAACTAAGTTTTGCGCAACATCCCCGACACTTTCCCATCTGAACTAGAAAACTAAACAAAGGCGCTAGTTCATACCAACATAAAGTTTTACTGCAATTCATGCAATGCGATCGCCCCCTTAAATTTTTCAATGAAAATAAAAAATTATCGGGATTATACCGAATAGCAACAACATTTAAAAAACTGCCAACAGCTAAACCAAAAACAAAAAGGCTAAAACTGTATACAATAATTTCCTGAAGTGGTAGAGTCATCGCAATTTACGCCATAAATATTACCATCAATATCTTCTCTCAAAACGGGGTTATTAGGATCTTCCAAAGTTGCCTTTAGAACATAATTCAAACCGTCGGAACTAGCGCTATACTCATAATATCTACCAGATTGAGCAGCCGGATCAGCTGGAACTACATTTACACCGATACCCGCATTAATCAACCCGTCAGAAAAAGAATCCCAACCAGAAACGCTGGTGACGTTTATGTCGGGATAAACTCCCTCTTTAGAAAAATACAATTCTAGCCCATTTTGCAATAAATGAAGATCGGCTACACGTCTCGCGTCTCTTCCACGAGCGCGAAAAGAACCAAGTCCAACAAGAACGATCGATGATAAGAGACCTATTATAAATATAACGATTAATATTTCTACTAACGTAAAACCTGATTTTGGATTTTTCATCAGAATACCTGTACTAAATTATAAATCGGTAATAAAATTGACGCAAACAATAATCCAACCAAGGCGCCAATAAACAAAATTAAAGCTGGCTGAATCAACTCTACCAAGCTACTCACCAAGGAGTCTACGTCTCTTGTATAAAAAATAGATATGCGATCAAACATTTCATCTAATCGGCCGGTGTTTTCTCCGACAGCAACCATTTGACTAACCAGAGGAGGGAAAAAATTTTCCCTTTGCTCCAATGCTTGAGACAAAAGCTCGCCTCGACGCAAACTTTCTGCTGCTTCATGAAGCGCGTCACGATAAAGAATACTGCCAATAGTATGTCCGCTAATTTCAATAGCTTGAGCAATAGGAATGCCACCCTTAATTAAGACACTAGCCGCTTCGGCAAATCTGGCCACATAAACTTTTTTAAATAAATTACCAAATATTGGAGTGTTAATAGCTAACTGATCAAACACAACCTTTCCTTCTTCCGTGCGAAAGTAATCAATAACTAAAATTAATAAAATTATAAAAACTAATATAATTGCTAGCCACCAATTAGCCAAAAAATGTCCGGCTGCCAAAAAAATTTGCGTCACCATTGGCAAAGCAATATTTGATTCCTGGAAGATAGGCTCAATTTGAGGAAAAACAACACCCATTAAGATACCTCCAGTCACAATAAACAAAACAACAACAAATACCGGATAAATAAGAGCGTTGCGAACTTTTGTCAAAAGACCCATTTCCTTTTCCAAATAATCAGCTAAAAATTTCATCGCCTCCTCTACCCGACCAGTAACCTCGGCAGAACGGATTAAATTAATATAAAATTCTGAAAAAATATTTGAGTGGCGTTCCAAGGCCTGCGACAAAGAAAGTCCAGCTGATATATCAGATGAAATTTCAAAAATTGCTTCCCGTAAAATTCCATTTTTTGTTTGGCGATAGAGACTTTTTAACGAATCACCAAGTGGAATAGATGCTTCGAGCATAGTAGCAAACTGGCGAGTAAAAATTACCAAATCTTGTCTTTTAATGCGGTTAAAAAAATTAACCAAGCCATTATACCAAGCCGGTCTTTCAATGGATTCAATGCTTAAAACAAAAAGGTCGTGGCTGCTCAAAATATTTAAGGCCGCCTCCTTACTAATAGACTCAACAAAGCCAACTTGCAACTCACCTGATTTAGTTCTGGCGCTGTAACGATATTTCATCCCGTTAGAGATAGATCCCGTTAGAAACAGAACGCTGCTCGCAAGCGATCGCGGTTTCTAACGGGATCGTATTTACTACGCACGACCATTGCATATTGCCTATTTTTATATTTATGTATAAATCGTAATTCATAGATGGGTCATCTCTAACGGGATTCATTATATTCGTTCTAATAATATGCGTAGCTCCGAAGGATTCAACGACTGTACCTCGGCCGCCTCCATAGAAATAACTTTTTGCTTAACCCAATTAGCTAGTGATCGATTAAGAGTAACCATACCCTCTTGAGAACTGGTTTCAATTACTAAATCAATTTGGTAAACTTTTCTTTCTCGAATTAAATTCCTGATTGCCGGATTAACCATCATAATTTCAGCCGCTGGCACACGCCCTCCGCCAATCTTAGGAACCAATCTTTGAGAGATGATTGCCACTAAAGTAGCGGCTAATTGAGAAGTGGCTTGTTCTTGTTGGCCGGGCGGAAAGCTATCTAAAATTCTGTCTATGGTTTGGGCAGCGGAGTTTGTATGCAAAGTGGAAAAAACTAAATGGCCGGTTTCCGCGGCAGTCATAGCGGTCATCATTGATTCTGGATCACGCATTTCACCAATCATTACAACATCCGGATCTTGTCGTAAAACTGACCTAAGCGCTTTATGAAAAGTGACTGTATCAGCGCCCACTTCTCTTTGAGAAATAATTGCTCGATCTTGAGCGAATAAATACTCAATTGGATCTTCGATTGTAATGATGTGATCTGTGCGAGTACGATTTACTTCATCTAAAATAGCGGCTAAAGTTGTTGATTTTCCGTGTCCAGCCGGACCAACAATTAACACAAATCCTTGCGACAATTTCGCAAAATCATGGATAATTGGTGGCAAATTTAACTCATCAATCGCGCGAACTTTCGCTGGAATCAAACGAAGGGCAGCGGCCATAAAACCACGCTGATAATAAACATTTACCCTGAACCTTGCCTTATCTTCATAGGAATAAGAAAGGTCTAATTCTTTTTTTTCTAAAAATAATTGTTTCTGTTCGGGTGTTAATAATTCACCAATTAATCCTTCAGCAATTTCTGGCGTTGTAGTCTGCTCTTTTTCTAATGGAATCAAAACTCCATCTATCCGCAACATCGGCTTTCTCCCCACCGCAATATGCAAATCAGAGGAATTTTGCTGGGCGCAAGTCAACAAAAGATTATTTAAAGTTTGTTTATAGTCTGCCATATTTTAATTATAACATAACTTACTCTTCGCTCGTTTCTCGTAATACTTCCTCAATGCTCACTAGGCCTTCTAGCGCTTTGGCAATGCCGTCTTGGCGCATTGTGACCATGCCTTGACGCTTGGCTTCTTCAAGTAATTTATTTTCGTTGATTTGGCTACTGATAATTTCGGTTAATTGTGGTGTCATTTCAAAAATTTCAAATATGGCGACACGACCAAGAATTCCCTTTCCATTACAAGCGGCGCATCCAACCGGTTTATAAACACTCCCGTCTCTGCCAACTTCCTGTTTTATAATTTTTGCCACCTCCAGCGATGGCGTTTCCGCCTTTTTACACTTATCACAAAGACGAGAAACTAAACGCTGAGAAATCATTAAATTTAGAGCTGAAGGCAATAAAAATGAATCTACTTTTAGATCAAGTAGACGCGGAATTACACTGACTGAATTATTTGTGTGTAAAGTGGAAAGAACGACATGTCCGGTTAACGCCGCATTAACGGCTAAACCTGCCGTCTCACTATCCCGAATTTCACCAACCATAATTATGTCTGGATCTTGCCGTAAAATCTGTCTCAATCCAGAAGCAAAATCATATCCAATATCTGGACGAACTTGTGACTGATTGACGCCATCAATTGTGTATTCAACCGGATCCTCCAAACTAACAATATTTACATCATCTTTATTGAGAAGTTGCATCAATGCATAAAGAGTGGTCGTTTTTCCAGAGCCAGTCGGACCGGACAAAATTACCATGCCGAAAGGCTTAGAAATCGCCCTCTGCACTACTTCCAAATTGTGCCCAATTAATCCTAAATCATCTAACTTCTTTAACCCGACATTTGGATCAAGCACGCGAATGGCAACCTTTTCGCCAGCCGGTGTTGGGAAAGTAGATACACGAAAATCAATATCGCGATTAAAAATTACCGTGCGGAAACGGCCATCTTGAGGCACGCGATTCTCATCAATTTTTAAATTGGATAAAACTTTCACCCGAGAAATAATCGGTTGCTGTAACTCTACTGGCAAAGAACTCTGATCATGCAGATTTCCATCAGTACGAAAACGGACGCGCAATCGCGTTCTCTGTGGCTCAATGTGAATATCAGAAGCGCCGACATTAACAGCCTCTTTCAAAAAAGAGGCGACAATTTTTATGATTGGCGCTTCCTCGGCATTAGCCATTTCTCCCTCCAACTGCACCGATTTTGATTTTACATTTTTTAAATTAAGGGACTTAACAGCATTTTGAATCTGATTTGTATATGGAGAATATTTTCGAAGGACTGCTTCCAAGTCAGAAGGCGTAATTAAATAAACACCGAGACTGATCCTATTTTGCTTAGCAATAAAACGAAGCGCTTCCTGCGCTTTTTGGTCGTCCGGATGCAACATTCCGACCACAAGCATATTCTGATCTCGAGAAAGAGGAATTACTTTATAATTACTAACCGTTTCTTCGGGAATTAACTTCATCAGCTCATCGGAAAGCTGATCTAAGACTATTTTTTTATATGGGATACCTAAAATCTTGCTCTTAGTTGTAGCAACATCTAACTCGCCAATAATATTACGTTCATAGATCAAATCCTCAACCCTCTTTTTCGCCAACAACGCTTCAGCTAAAAGTTTTTCCCCTTGGTCTTTATTTAAAAAACCGCCAGATATTAGTTGTTCGATGAGTTGTTTGTCGGACATAATTTGGATTTTGGATGTTAGATTTTGGGTTTTTTAATTCATTAACTGTCCTAATATCCAATATCTAAAATCTACAATCTACAATCTAAAGGGGCACAAAAGGATTTGAGCGCCCTATTACTCCTACGCTTGGCAAACCAGTATAAATCTTCAAAGATTTAAATTGACGGCTATTAACCACACTTGATGGATCGAAGGTAATTTTAGATAAATCAACAGCCGATTTTAAGCCGCTGGGCGCAACAACTTCAATGCCCGGAGTAGGAGCAAAAAATAAGAAATAGCCACCAAACAAAATTAGCATGACAAAAAATATTATGGTAAAAATACCGAACCAACTGAATTTCTTTTTATTTTGTTCTATAACAATAGCCATATTATTGAGTTTGATAATAGGTATTTAATACGACATTATAATCCGTCCTCCCTATTTTTAGACTTGAAAGATCCATTACTCTAATATTTGTCTCTACGCCCCGTAAAAAGTTTTTGAAGTTTTCATAAGAACCGATAACCTTCAGAGAAACTTGTAAAACGCCCAAATTACTTTTTGTGATTGGTAAATTTTGCACTCCAAAAACTTCAATTGATAAATTATTATCTTGAGCAAGAGCTTGTAATTGTCCAAAAATTGAGGAGTTGTCTTCTTTTATTGGCAAAGATAAAGAAACGGCCTCCTGAATTCTAGCGGAATTTTGATATTGAGAAAGAAGGCTCTCCACTTGAGAAATAATTGATTGCTGTTCCAAAAGAAGATTACCTTTAGCAATTAAAATTCCTCTTAACTCATTAATCTGGGCATATTCTGGCCTAATCAGCAATGAATAAATAACCATTGCCCCAATTAATAAAGATAGTGATCCGAGTAAGCTAATTGTTCTTTGTAAAGAATTTTTCATTTAACAAATAATTTATCACTTAGTATTAAAAAGAGCCGAAAGACCACCCGACCGTTACTCAAGTAAGATTCATTAACAATTACTTTTTCTATATCTGGCACACGATTAAAAGCTTCCAGTTGTTGAGATAAAACTTGATATGAATTAGCAACGCCATCAAGCACTAATCTTCGATCATTCATTTTTAATTCAGCAGAATTATAAAAAACTCCTTGATTTGTATTTTTTTCTAAAATAGGAAAAATATTGGAAGAAATAATATGCTTATTTAATAAATTTTGCAAATTAGCCAATTGGCCATAAAACTTTATTAACTTTTCCTGTTGTTCTTCGGGAATGGATTCTGACAACTGCTCAATCTCTGCATCAATATCGCCAATACGATTATTCAAAAAATTTTTATAGCCAAAAGCCAGGCCGAAATAAATTACCCCAGCAGCCAAAATAATCAAAAAACTAAAAGAGAGAAGTCTCCAGGGCCACCCAACAGAGAGTTTTTCCCGAGTTAATTTTTCTGTTATTGCATTATTGTAGTAAGTTGCCATATTATCTTAACGCCAGGCCGATTGCCACTGCTAATAATGGACCTAAATTCTCTCTTATTGGCTCGATATTTTCTGAATAGTTAACCATTGACAGAGAATTAATTTTTGACACTGGTAAGGCAATCTGTTGAGAAAAATATTTTTCAATACCCAAAAGATTGGCGCCTCCGCCAGATAAAATTATAGCTTCGGCCGGGTGACTTTCAATCACGCGCTTCGCCTCATTAATTATAACATCCAAAATAGGCAGTAATTGTGTGGATAACTCCCTTTCAGCGCCGGAATTTATGGCGCTTAACCCCTTTTGTCTTTTCAACTGTTCAGCCCGTCGCGGGGCGATATTCAATCCTGAAGCCAAGCTTTGAGTTAGGGAGGAGCCAGCAAAATCTGTTTGGCTGGAAAATTTTAAAAAACCATTTTCTATAACAGAAAAAGCCGTTGATCGTGATCCTATATCAACAACTAAAGAAGACTTGTCCTGAGCAGTGCCGAAGGATAAGATTCTTGTCAAACTCAAACCCTCAATTTCTAATGCTGCTAATTTTAAACCGACAGCCTTAAAAATTCTTCTATAGTTTTCAATCTGCGCTGTCGGGATAACTATCAAAAACAACTGTTGTTTTTTATTTCCATCTTCGTCAATTCGCTCACCAACTTTTAACCAATCTAAAGTAACCGATGAAATTGGCATTGGAACATATTGCTTGACATGAATTCCCATTGTCTTAACGGTATCGGCATCAGACATTAATGGCATTTCAATTAATGTAGTAAAGGCAGAAAAGGATGGCAGTGAAACAATAGCTTCTTGACCCCGCTCATTCAAACCCATACGCCCCATTAAAATTCTTAAATAATTAACAACTTCCTGTTCAAAAAGATTCAGATTGCTCGCTTGAATAGCCGTATTGAAACGCTCTAAATAACCAGAAGTTTCTAAAATTCCATAATTCAAAAGTTGTTTATCCTTCCCAAGTTCCACAATTTTTATCGACGTAGTTCCAATATCAATACCAATCATGATTTAATTGTAGCATTCTATTGTTCAACGGATGGAGTGGAGCTTGAACTGTCAGTAGAGCTTGAGCTATCAATGGGGCTTGAACTATTAATAGGTAACGACTCCTCTGTAGTAGAGCTGGAATTTTCAGTAGAGCTTGAGCTTTCAACAGGCGGTGGTTCTTCGATAATCACTTCTGGTTCAGGACTAAAAACCGCATTCCCCATCTCTCCACTTGTGGTGAGCGGAGCCGAACCATCCACACCAATAATCCACCAATCAAAATGAATTTCTTCAATGGCCGGAGAAGAAATACAAACACGAAAACTGATATTTGCCTGTTTATTGCAAATAGACATTGCCACTGGCCTATTTGGAGTCAAGAAGATCTTGCTGCCAGCTTCCACTTTCATATTATTAATATCCACAAAATTCTGACCTATACCAATCACTCCTTCGCCGATCGTATTAGTAAAGATATCAGTTGATCGGTGAATGCGAAGTGAATTGGTCACCAAATTTACTACCTTCAAAATATCCTGACCAATTTCCATGCCCAATCCACGCAAACCGTTCAAAACTTCAGATAAGCTAAATGATGAGTTATTTTCAGCTGAAATATTTTGCAACGTAGAAGAAATAGTTACAATAAACATACCACCAGCATTACCTACTACGACTTCGATCAAACCTTGAGTACTTGAATTGGAACCGCGGGCACGACCAATTACTTGCTCGCCCGATTGCGCTTTTTTAGCAAATCCCGGCTCATCGGCAATTGCAATCAAATCACCGGCTTTAATTTCCCCTCCTTCATTATTAACACGCGCCTTTATGTACCCAGCAATGGCAATGCGTCGAACCTTCCACTTTTTCTCAAACTCCGGAATAGACATATCATTACGCACGCGATCATTATAAGCTTCCTCACCTAGCGATAGAGCATTGAGACCCAAAAATGATCCTCTGTCAGTGGCAATACCTAAAAAGTTTTTATTATTTTTAGATGCCTTC
This sequence comes from uncultured Candidatus Saccharibacteria bacterium, assembly GCA_964368235.1. Taxonomy (GTDB): domain Bacteria; phylum Patescibacteriota; class Minisyncoccia; order UBA6257; family UBA11618; genus CAYIZY01. The sequence goes on along the minus strand of CAYIZY010000018.1, from coordinate 898 downwards.
TCTCCCTTTAAGTCCTCCGTGACAGATACAATTGTGCCATCCGGATAATCATCAGATTCACCCACTATCTGAGTTGATTCAGCTAAGTCTGCTGGTGCGCCAGTCGTAACAGTGCCGCAAGTGCTTGGGCCACAGTTAAACACACCGTCAACAAATAAATTGCCGGTGCCAAAGGCTAATCTCATTGCGTCATTACCACCCGGAGTATTAGTAGACCATCGTAAATCGGCATCACCTCCATTACCTATTGTTGATGCCCCTTCTGCAATATATGTATTCCAAGTAGTAGTGGCGCTAGCTATTCCTAAGATAGCGTAACCCGCCTTAGCAGTCGTGCTGGCCCGGACCATTAAGGCGGCGTTCGTAGTGGTAGCTGTCATGAGAATTAAAACCGCCTCAGAATTATCATTTTGTTCAATATTTAGAGCTCTGGCAGTAGAACTACCTACAATATGAACAGTGGAAGATGGAAATATTGTACCAATGCCTATTCTATTTACACCACTAGAAGCATAAAAAAGAGTGGATGATACTTGAAACGAACCTGCTACATGCAAAGTAGAGGATGGTTGAGTAGTATTAATTCCGATCAATGATACGCTGGATGTGGAATACATCGATGTGCCGGAGATGATCCACTTGAAAGGATCGGTGCCATCGGCGGCTCCGGTTGATGTGCTGTATTTATTTCCCTGTCCGTCAAGAAGATTTCCCGAGACGGCCAGATAGCCGGTGAGGGTTTCGTTGGTTCCGGAAGAGTTGGTGAATCTCAAGGCGGTGATGGTGGTGGAGGCGGAGCGGAGATCATCCGATGTCAGAGCGCCGTTGATGGTGGAGATGGTGGCCGAAGTGGAACGGAAGTTGTTGTTTGTAAGTTCGCCTGTAAAGGTGGGGTTGC
>CAYIZY010000017.1:0-11371 GCA_964368235.1 uncultured Candidatus Saccharibacteria bacterium | reverse complement strand
TTCCCCACTTAATTTTACGATTATGCGTGCAAGACTTAGAACCGAGAAATTTTATCAATGAATTGAGTCACGAACTTAATATTAGTTTTGACTCGGCAAAAATACTAACGCAAGAAATAGAGGAAAGAATTTTAAAACCGATTGAAGCGCCGTTGAAAATTGATGTTGGGGTGGATTTGAAGTTGCTTTATTTCGCGAATCCCACGCTTCGCCCTTCGGGCTTCGCGGAGCAGGCCAAAAATATAACTGAAACCCTTCCGTCCCAAAATCTAACATCTAAAATCTCGCAACCGGAAACCCCCAATACCCAACATCCAACATCTAACATCCAAGAAAAACCCTTCATCCTTCACAACGAAGAGCCGACGATTCCCCAGACCCTTCGGGGTGCCTCAGGGCAAGCCACGCAACCCTCTTTCTCCTACAAAATCCCAATCAGTCAAACACCTGCCCAACCGGCTCCGCCACCAAAAGCGCAAATCCAAGCTCCGTCGCCTTCTATCCAGCGCGTCGTGCATTATAGTAGTTTTTTCACAAAATTATTTTCTCCGGAAGTCAAAAAGGCCGAACAATCTAAGATTAAAGTACCAGGGTCAAAATGGTTTATTTAGATTAACGAATAACGAATTTATACGAATAAACGAATTCGTAAATTCGAAAAAGATTCGTTATTCGATAATTATATGCAATTTCAAGTCCCACAATTTATAGAAATAGAAGATAAGATCATTGGCCCACTGACCTTAAGGCAGTTTGCCTATATTGCCGCCGGTGGTTTTATTCTTTTTCTTTTATACTACTTGCTTCAATTTTGGCTATGGCTGATGGTCAGCAGTGTAATTGGCGCATTTATCGCCGGATTGGCTTTTTTCAAATACAACGGCCGCCCATTTATAGTTTTGATTTTTGCCGTCTTTAATTATTTTTGGCAACCACGACTCTATATCTGGAAGCAGATTTCAGGGACAACGCCGAAGGAAGAAGTAAAAAAAGGCGGCCTTTCTGTATTAGGTTTTAAATTAAATACCTGGACCAATCCCTTATCCGATCGTCGAGAAAGGCCGATAAGATCATCGCTAAAAGAAAAATTTGAGGTATTTAGAAAAATAACCGGCGACAGAGAAGCGGCGCGCCGAATTGATTACCGTTAAATAGTTTATAATAAAATTATGGAAACCAAAGAGGCGTTACCAACACAAAAATTCATAGAGATAGAAGAAATTAAGCAAGATACGATTATCATGCGCAATGGCGGATTAAGGAAAATTTTGATTGTCAGCGGACTTAATTTTGATTTGAAATCGGAAGAGGAAAGAGAAATGATTATTTATTCTTTCCAGAGTTTTTTGAATTCGCTAAATTTTCCGGTACAGATTTTTATTCATTCACGCAAAATTAACATTGAGGAATATTTGTCTAAATTAGCTACCCGACAACAGGAAGAATCAATGGAATTATTAAAAAACATTATTGGCGAATATCAGGAATTTATTCGCTCGTTTGTCGGCCAGAACGCCATTATGGAAAAAACATTTTTCGTTGTCGTGCCTTACGATATTATCGAAGTGCCAAAGGCGGGAAAAAATTTAGTGAGAAATATTTTAGGCGTTTTTGGGAAAAAACCACCAACTGTCGAAGCAGATTTAGCCACTAACGAAAAAGGTTTTGACCAACATTTACAACAACTAAATCAACGTGTTGATCAGGTTACTAACAATCTAAACCAGATTGGACTTAGAGCAGTTGCCTTAAATGAATCAGAAATAACTGAATTGTTTTATAATCTATATAACCCGGAATCAACAGAGAAAAAACTTTAATGGACGATAAAAACATAAAAAACGTGATCGCTGCGCCGGCCATGGAAATAAATGCCAATTATTTAAAGTTAGGCAGTAAGTTCACGAAGACGATTTTTCTTTTCACTTACCCGAGATATCTCTCCAGCGGCTGGTTTTCGCCAATTATAAATTTGCCAGAGTTGATGGATGTTTCCATTCATATTCATCCGGTAGAAACAGCTCTTGCTTTGAAAAATCTCCGTAAAAAAGTCACCCAAGTAGAATCACAGGTGATAGAAAACCAAGAAAAAGGGCTGGTGAGAAATCCGATTTTAGAAACCGCCTACCAAGACATTGAAAATTTAAGAGACTCTCTCCAACAGGGGACAGAAAATCTTTTTAGTGTTGGCGTCTATATTACTCTTTACGCCTCCACGCTGGAAAATTTAAATAAATTAGAAGCCCAAGTAAATAATCTTTTAGAAAGTAAACTAATTTATGCCAAACCGGCGGTTTTCCAACAACTAGAGGGTTACAACTCCAGCCTACCAATGGCTACGGACAAATTAGAAATTAACACGCCCTTAAATTCCGGCCCCGCTTCATCACTTTTCCCATTTATATCCGCCGATCTCACCTCCGATGACGGCATCCTTTACGGCATCAATCGCCACAACAACACTATGGTTATTTTTGACCGCTTCTCTTTGGAAAATGCCAACATGGTTATCTTTGCCAAATCCGGCGCCGGAAAATCTTACGCCACAAAACTTGAAGCATTGAGATTGTTAATGATGGGCACCGATGTATTAATTATTGACCCAGAAAATGAATATGAAAATTTATCCAACGCGGTTGGTGGTAGTTTCTTTAAAATTTCTTTAGCCTCCGACACTCATATTAATCCATTTGAAATTCCTATTATTCCCGAAGATGAAGACCCGGCCGATGTTTTGAAATCCCACATCGTCAATTTAACCGGTTTAATTAAATTAATGCTCGGTAAAGTGACGCCGGAGGAAGAGGGAATTTTAGATCGGGCGCTGGCCGAAACATACGCCTCCCGAGACATTATTCCCGGAAAAGATTTTCAAAACGCCCAGCCACCATTAATGCAAGATTTAGAAATTGTTCTACAAAATTTAGAGGGCGGAAAAGGGCTAGCCGAACGACTCTATCGTTTTACTAAAGGATCCTATGCCGGTTTTACCAATCAACCGACTAATATCAATGTTAAAAACCGCTTGGTCGTTTTTTCTATTCGAGATTTAGAAGACGAACTGCGCCCAATCGCCATGTATATCATTCTTAATTACATTTGGAATTTAATAAAATCTGACCGTAAAAAAAGAGTGATGATTATTGATGAGGCCTGGTGGATGATGAAGTATCCCGACAGCGCGATGTTTTTATTCGGTCTGGTTAAACGCTGTCGCAAATATTCTTTAGGAATCACGACTATCACTCAAGATGTGGAGGACTTCCTGCTCTCCCCATACGGCCGGCCGATTATAACAAATTCATCGCTTCAGCTTTTACTAAAACAGTCCCCGGCAATGATTGATATTGTCGCTAAAACATTTAATTTAACAGACAGTGAGAAGAGTTTTCTTTTAGAAACGCCTGTTGGGCAAGGCCTGTTTTTCGCCGGCTTAAAACATGTGATAATTCAGATAGTGGCTTCGTTTCTAGAAGATAAACTTATTACAACAAAACCATGATCTTAACAACTTTAATACTAATACCGTTTATTTCCTGGCAAGCAAACAGTTATGTTCCTTATTTTTATCAAGGAAAGGTTTTACCAACTAATAATTCCGAAGTAACAACATCTTTTGAATTATTGTCTGATGGAAAAGTCAGTGATATTTCCAGAAAAAATATTCGTTGGTACTTGGATAATCAATTATATAAATCGGGCGTAGGATTAAAAAATATTTCCTTTATAGTAGACCAGTTTAAAAGAGACGACTATCAATTAAAAGTTTCCGTTGATGGAGTGGATTATCCAGCAGTTATTCCAGTCGCTTCGCCAGAAGTGGTGATAGATAATCCTTATTATAATAACTCCGTGAAACCAGGCATAAACTTATTCCGTGCTTTATATTACTTCTTTAATATTAAAAATGTCCGCGAACTTTCCCACGTGTGGTCTGCTAATAGCATTACCACAGAATCTCGAGCTAACAATCCAGATATTTTAGAGTTGGAAGTTCCGGTAGCGGCCGTTGGCTCGGAAATCAATCTAAATTTGTCAGTCAAAAACAAAAAAAATAATTTTGAATTTGCGGATGACAAGATTAATTTAAATGTTAAGTAAAATAAAGAATTATGAATAAAGTATTATGGGGAAAATTAAATAATTTAAAAATAGTTTTTTTACTTGTCATTATTCATTATTCGTTATTCATTATTCCAGCAATAGCCCAAGTCTACAGCCCAGGCGAAACAGCTATATCTGCCCAGGGAAATTATACTGGACCGCGGGCACAAGATGAATCGGCCTTCTTTGACGAACAAGACGAGTCGGCTTTTTTTGAACCTGGTCCTAATAATACTATTCAAGATCTTCAAAATGCCCAATCTTCTCAAGGCCAAGCCCAAAATTACACAACCGGCTGTGGCCCGCAAGGCAACGGCTATAAACTTTGTATTCCAATTTTAGGCATTGATTATATAGAAAATAGTTTAGCCGAATACATTAAAATAATATATCGTTTCGCGCTCGGGCTTTCCGGTTTGTTGGTTTTTATAATGATCGTTTGGGGCGGAATTCAATATACAATTTCCGCCGGAGATACAGGTTTAATTAGCGACGCCAGAGACAGGATTTTCCAGGCAATATTGGGTATGTTGTTGTTGTTTTTGTCTTATATAATTCTCAACACAATCAATCCCGATTTAATTTCTTTACGCGAGCCAAATGTGGACAGCGTGCTTTTACGGAATACTCCCGATGTTTTACCGGTTAATTATGATACAGAAGAAGAAGAAAAACTTAGAGAAGAAAGAGTAAATACTTTAACAGACATTAATAATACATCGGATAAAATCCAGGAAATAAAAGATGAGTTGTCAAACGAAACAGATACTAATCGCCAACAACAGTTGCAAGAAGCTATCAACGATCTTGAAAATCAAAAACTAGAACAGCAAAAAGAAATCTTTAATAATAGTATTAAAGATTTAAATATTACGATTCAACAAATAGAAAACAAGAAAGCTAATAGTCACTGGTGGACAATCGGTGGATCTAAATTTGATTCAGTAGACGAAAAACAACTACAAAGTTATTACAAGCAACATCAATATTTTATTAATCAACAAAAAATCATAGACAGTAAATTAAATAATTAATGAGAAAATTATTAGTTATAATTATAATCGCAGTTATTATCATAACAATAAGTTGGCTCGGTTATTTGGCATGGCAAAAATTAAATAATACCGGAGTGATTATAAAACAAGAGACACGGGCTGACACAGAACAAAAAACAATTAACGACGAACAACAAAAATTAATTCGTCTTACAGAAAATAGCATTGCTAATTTTTGGATTAGCGCGACCAGTAGCCAAGTTTTTCTAATTAATTATGATGGTAAAATCGAAAAGTTAGAAAGTTTAAAAACAAAAACTATAGTATCGGAGAATGGCCTAAAAAATATTTCTCAAGTAATTTCGTCACCGGACGGCAGTAAAGCACTAATTAATTTAACAATTTTTGATAGCGCCACTAATCTTTGGACATCACTGCCTGTAGGCACGACTTCTGCGGCTTGGAATCCTTCGCTTAGCTCAGGGCCTTCGGTCCCTAAAATTGCTTATCTTACTAATGACGGTATATATAATTTAAATCTCAAAGACGGTAAAACTTCTTTAGTTTTAAAATTAAACAATCGTGACTGGCAGATCAGCTGGCCGTTTGCTGATGAGATTTATTTAAATAGAGAAAGTTCTTGGAAAGTTAATTTGAAAGACAAAACATTAATTCAAGTTCCCAATATTATTTGGTCAAAGGCAGGTTGGGGGATTGATTTGGATAATTTATCTATTGTAGATAAGGCCAGAAAAAAACTGGTTGATTTAGAATATTTAATACCGGGCAAAGAATTTAATATTCTACCGCCAAAATGTTTAGTGGCAGAGAATGGTTTTTACTGTGCTGTTCCGAATCAAGACGAAGTGACTTTAGATGATTATTTAAAAAGAAAAGTTTATACTAATGATAATTTTTACTTCGTTTCAATAAACACAGAAACCAAAAAAACCCAAGTAAAACTATTATTGCGCGCAGATGATAATAATCCTGTAGATGCGACAAATCTTGCTTTGTATAAAGATAAGTTATTGTTTATAAACAGATTTGATCAGAGGTTGTATAGTTTAGAATTGAAATAACTTTTTAAGAACCCCCACCTCCTTCCCCGTAAACAGTTCCAGGCTCAAATAAATTATCTTCGCTCGTCGTCAGAAGTTAACGAAAAAAACCCAACTTAACCTCCGCTAACGCTTCGGGATTCATACAAGGATTTTTTTCTACTTCTTCCTCCTCGCTCAGTAATTTATAGTTGAGCCCTCCCACATGTTTGCTACGGGAAGGAGGGTGGGGTTCTTTTTATTAATATAGGCAAAATACCTTAAAACCTACACTTTTATCCCTTATTTACAGAAGTTAATAACAGGTGTATAATATGGGTTAGAAGTTCAGAACAAACCAAAATCAAAGGAGGTTAGTATGGCAGTTCGACTAAGACGAAAAGAGGGAAATGGTGTTGGAGCCCATCTACCATTCGAAGACCGGAATGGTAACTACATTGGCAATCTGACCTTTCACGAAGGACTGGATTGGCAGATCACTGATTCCAGCCAATGTAATAAATATGGTTGGGAAGTTTTTGACCAAGCATTGAAAATGGCGCGAAAACAATATCCCAACGGATAGGACCTACATCCTATAAGTCTCACAGAAAAGTCTTGCGACTTTCTGTGGGGCTTTTCTTTTTTCCGGGTAGTAGAAACTCGGCTTGCTTCGCTTGATATTTAGCCGAGTTACACTACCTGATTTTTTTATTTTAGTATTAGATATTAGATTTTAGGAAAACTACCCAGTCCGCTGTTTCGTAGAGCAGATCGCGCAGTCCCGTAGGATCGGGATTTAGCCGATTTAGATTGGTCCCAGCACCACTTTTTTCTAAAAGTGGTGCTGGGTAAATCGGCCGAGCGCCAAGAAAATTTTGCCGTCTGGAGCAAAATTATTCTGGTGCTCATAGAAATAGCGGACTGGGTGGTTTTAAATTATTTAAGGATTCTTATAGTGGCTTCACAATCACACCGCGCTCTAGTCCACTCCCAATACTCTCCGTCTTCACATCCGGCCTCGTGGAAAGCTCCACATGAATTAAGCGGCGCTCATAAGCGTTCATCGCTGGAAGTTTTATTTCTTCTTTAGTCATTAGCGCCTTGCGCGCCGCCGCTTTCGCCAGTTCCACAATTAACCGTTCGCGTTCTTTGCGGTAATTATTAATATCAACAAAAACACTCTCTTGTGAGGTTTTTTTATAAATTAAATTAACCAAATAATTAAATTCAGAAACTAATTTTGGCAGCCATTCTTTTAACCATTCGCCGTCATTTATTAAAATAGATATTTTCCTATTTTCTGAATCAATTTCAATACTAAAATCTTTAAACCCGATTTTTTCCAATATTTGCTGGATTGTCTGTTTTAGTTGTTCCATAGACTTAGATTTTAGATATTAGATATTGGATATTAGGATTTTTAGCAACCAATATCTAGTCCTAAAATCTAACATCTATAGTCTAATATCTAGTTTAGCTATTTTTCTATTAATATATAACTGCTGCGCTAACGAGAATAACGAAGATATTAACCAATATAATCCGATCGCCGCTGGCAATGTCCATAAAATAACCAATGTAATTGCGGGGCCGATATAAACCATTTGTTGGGCAATTTTTGTTGCCTGAGGAACTTCTTCGTTGGGTTTAATTTTCGGCAGTGTTAGTTTGCCCTGAATATATTGGGCTACTGCCGCCAAACCTACAATCAGAATACTCGTTTTTGATAGATCAATCAAGCCTAAAAAGGTAGGGGAAAGACCTTCTGGAGTATTAAGAAAAACATGATATAAAGCAATTAAAATTGGCAATTGAATTAATAAAAGCAAAAAACTGGAAAATGGGTTTACTTTATGTTCTTTATAAAGCGCCATCAAGGCTTGGGCTTGTTTTTCCCGGTCGTGTTTATGTTCATGTTGAATTTTTGTGATCACTGGCTGAAGTTTTTGCATTAAAGTTTGATTCAAAAAACTCTTGTAGAAAAGAGGGTAGAGGACAAATCTAATAATTAAGGTGAGTAAAATTATTGCCACTCCTAAATCCTGAAAAGCAACATTGTTATAAAGAAAAATTAACAGGTTGAGTAATGGCGTATATAAAATTAACTTAAAAAAAGCGATCATAGTTGTGAAAATAAATTTCTAATTTCGTGTTCTATTTGTTCATCGGATATTTTTTTAATGGAAGGGGAAATAATAATTAAATAATCATTCACTGGCAATTTTTCGCTGATTTTTTGTATTAAATTAAAAATTAATCTTTTTAGTTTGTTTCGCTTAACAGCGCTCGCATCCACTTTTTTACTGATCACTAAACCAAACCGGCTAAAATTATTTTTTGTAGAAAAAATTTTTAAAGTGAAATGGGGATTGCGTATAGTTTTCCCCGACTGTCCGACAAAATCCTGGATTGGAAGTTTAAATTTCTTCGCAATCATATTAGACAGTCAATTTACGACGGCCTTTTTGTCTTCTTTTTTTAATCACTCTCTGGCCGCCTGTTTTTCTCATTCTTTTTAAAAAACCGTGCGTGCGAGCCCTTTTTCTTTTCTTTGGTTGATAAGTTCTACTCATAGCCACTAGTATACCATCTTTTATTCCTATAAGCAATAATAAAACGCCGAAACGCTTGGCGAGAGGTGAGAAGTGGATGTTTATTATCATCCACATGTTATAAACATCTTTTCCTCTTTTGTCATATTTGACGACTCGTTTCCTGTTACTAGAATTAAGACTATGGAATTGGAAAATTTGTGGGAAAAAACTTTAGCCGAAGTGGAATTGCAAATTTCTCGCCCAAATTTTGCCACCTGGTTAAAAAATAGTAAGTTGATCGGAAAAGAAGACGGCACTGCCGTGGTTAGCTTGCCAAATAATTTCGCTAAAGAGTGGGTGCAAAATAAATATCATAAAATTGTACTTGGTAGTCTTCGAAATTTAGACGAAAGTATTAAAAAAGTAGATTATGTTATTAATCTCTCCCAAGTGCCAGTAGGGATTTCCAGAAGAGGAGGACAGGAAAGCGCCCAAATGTCTTTTGTGGAATTTAAAACCGACCCAGAAACAAATTTAAACCCAAATTATACCTTTAAATCGTTCGTCGTCGGCTCTTCTAATGAAATGGCTTACGCGGCGGCAATGGCGGTCATTAAAGAATTAGGCAAAAAATATAATCCATTATTTATTTATGGCGGTGTAGGAGTGGGGAAGACACACTTAATACAAGCAGTTGGTAATGAGATTAAATCGTCCTCTAATAATAAATTAAAGGTTCGTTATATCCACTCGGAAAAATTTCTTAATGAAGTAGTGGCTGCAATCAGAGAAAAAAGGGCCGAGACGATAAAAAACAAATATCGATCGGTTGATGTTTTAATTATTGATGACGTCCAATTTATTGGCGGGAAACATGCTACTGAAGAGGAGTTTTTTCATACTTTTAACAGTCTTTATGAAGACAATAAACAAATAATCATTTCTTCTGATCGTTCACCTCGTTTTATACCCACTTTAGAAGAAAGATTAAGATCCCGTTTTGAAGCTGGAATGATGATTGATGTTGGTTATCCTGATTATGAATTGCGAGTTGCGGTTTTAAAAACAAAACTACAACAGAGAAAAACTACATTAAATGAAGATGTAATTGATTTAATTGCTAATAAAGTCCAGCGTGGCTTAAGAGAATTAGAAGGTATTTTAAATAAAATACTTTTCTACCAAGATGTGAAAAATATAAATATCACACCTAAATTAGTAGAAGATATTATTAATGAAATTATCCAACAACCTTCCAAAAATATAAATCCTAATCAAGTTATTAGAGCGGTAGCTGATTTTTATGAAATTTCTGTCACCGATTTAATTGGTCGATCTCGAAAACAAGAAGTGGTAGAGCCCCGCCAGATTGCCTGTTATTTATTAAGAAATATGTTGAGTTTATCTTATCCATATATTGGGGAAAAGTTGGGGAAGCGAGATCACACTACTGCAATCCATGCCTTCGAAAAGATAAGTAATGAAATGAATAATAACCAATCTTTAAACCAGAAGGTGTTGTTGATAAAAGAGGGGATAAATACTGCATAAAACCTTAATTTAAAATTTAAAATTTAAAATTTAAAATTAATTGTTAATAAGTAAAATAAATATAAACAAATTAAAAAGTAAAAAAGGTCTGATTAATAAAATAAATTTAACACTTATCCACTAATCCACAGTTACTACTTAAAACTACTATGAAATTAATTATATTAAAGAATAATTTAAAAGACGGGCTGATAGTGGCTGAAAGAGGAATTAATGAAAGTACAAATTTACCGATTTTAAAAAATGTTTTATTAAAAACTTTTAATAATAAAGTTCAAATTTCCGCTACTAATTTAGAATTAGGCATTAGTAAATTAGTTTCCGGGAAAATTATTGAAGAAGGGGGTTTAACAGTACCTTTTCAAACTTTTTACAGTATCGTTAATAATATTAATAGCGATAAAATAAATTTAGAGACTAAAAATAATAATATTATTTTTAAAACTGATAATTATGAAGCTAAACTACAAGGTTTAAGTGAAGATGATTATCCAATTATCCCAAAAATAGATAGTGGTGATAAATTAATTGAATTTGATACCGAATTTTTTAAAACAGCCTTAGGACAAGTTATTACTTCAGCCCAGATTTCGGAAATTCGGCCGGAAATAAGCGGTGTTTTATTTGATTATCAAATAACGACTATAAAATTAGTAGCGACAGATAGTTTTCGTTTAGCGGAAAAAACAATTTATAATACCCAATATACAAGTAATATTGATAAAGGTTTTAAAGTTATTATTCCTTTAAAAACAGCGCAAGAAATTTTACGTGTTTTTGATAATAATCAGACTCTAAAAATTTCTCGAGATGAAAACCAAATTTTATTTAAAAATAATGAAGTGGAATTAATTTCCCGCGTTATTGACGGCACTTATCCAGATTATGAACAAATTATCCCGAAAAGTTTTGAATCGGAATTAGTGGTAGAAAAAGATCATTTTGTTAATGCTTTAAGATTAGTCAGTAATTTTAGTGGAAAAGTTAATGATATTAGATTAAAAACCCAAGACACTCAAAAAGTATTGGAAGTTTATTCAAATAATCAATTTCTCGGCGAAAATAATTATTTAATTCCTTCTAAATTATCTGGAAACAGTTTTAATGATATATCTTTTAATTGGAGATATTTATTAGATGGATT
>CAYIZY010000016.1:0-11385 GCA_964368235.1 uncultured Candidatus Saccharibacteria bacterium | reverse complement strand
GATCGCCGTTTAATAAATAAATTTGTTTTTTGGCGGTTAATAATTGCATATTTTTTACCACAGGATCTGCGGCAAAACCGGTAATCAGTTCATTTGTATTTAATTTGTTTTGAATTTTTTTTAATATCTCTAAATCTTTTGGTGTTTCTTTTTTTCCGGCTATTTTTTTCTCCACTGTTTCTAAATCCTTAAGCGCTAATTCTGCATTAATAATCTCTAAATCTCTAATAGGATCAATGGAATTTTCCACATGGATAATTTCTTTATTTTCAAAACAACGTAAAACCATCACAATGGCGCTTACTTCTCGGATGTGCGATAAAAATTGATTACCCAGCCCCTCGCCCTTATTGGCGCCTTTCACCAAACCGGCAATGTCATAAAATTCCACCACTGCCGGGACGGTTTTGGCTGATTTGCTCATAGCCGATAATTTATCTAATCGTTCATCGGGCACCGTAACAATGCCGATATTAGGATCAATAGTGCAAAAAGGATAATTGGCTATATTGACGTCTTTTTTAGTTAGGGCCTTAAATAATGTTGATTTGCCTACATTGGGTAACCCCACTATGCCGATGCTTAGTTTAGACATAAGTAATGAATATTATCGCCTTTTTTATATTAAAATTCAAGATAAGATAACTAATTTCTCAAATCTCACCACGAACTTTTTCCACAGTCGGTTCATAGAAAAATTGTATATATCCATCTACCTAATTTTTCTTATGCTTTTCTGGTCCAGAAAAGCATATTCACCTCCTGGGAAAAAGTTCGGGATTCATTCGGAATATCTGCTGGTGGGTGGGGAGATTGAATGTTGTGATATAATAAAATAATAAAATGCCAATTGATTTTATTTTATTATCTTTACTTGTTTTAATTGTTTATGCTTGGTCTAAAGAAGCTTTGGGCATAAAATGGGCCTTCTTGCCTGCTTTTTTGACTTTGCTCTCCCCTCATTTTTTTTCTAATGATGTTTTATTGGCATTGGCCTTTCTGCTTTCTATATTCAGTTTTTTAAACTTTATTTTTCATCCATCTCGTATTAATTCATTAATAACTGGCTTAGCCCTAGGCGCTGCCCAGTTGGTTGATCCTATAGCTATATATCTTTTTTGGTATTTCCTAATTCTGATATGCGCATTTTATCTTATTGGATTAATCAGGGATAAAAATCTTACCTCTGGGGCAAATCATGCTTATAGATTAAAGGTTAGATTTTTTAAGTACTCTTCCTCACTGTTAATTATATTTATAATTGCATTGGCTATTGCTTATATCGGATCAATTATTTCCGGACAGTCTTTTAATTGGCATTTTCCTCAAGCTATAAAAATGTCCATTAGTAATTTGGTGCTAGAACCATTACCAGCTCTAATTTTGGTGTTTTTAGGATTAGGACTATTTCTTTTTAAAATTAACCAACTTAAGAATTTTAGTTTTATAAACTACTTAAGCAATCATTTTTCTCATTTATCTTTTATTATTTTTTTAATTCTTGGTTGGTATTCTTCGGAAATTTTCCCAGCCACAATCCCACTAATTTATATTTTAATAACTAGTCCTATAAAAACTTTCATGACCAGTCAAAATGAAAAAGAAATAATGATTGTAATTGCTCATGAAATATTCAGTTTTTCTGCTAAATGGTTAATTTTACTTATTTTATTGTTTTGGCACTTAATTTATACTTTCTATTTAATCAGTCTTTAACGATAAAATATTTTATTAGGGATACGAAGATCAATTATTTTTAACCCTTTTAGGCGATTTTTTTCTTTTATGTTTTTTAACGCAGTTAAATTTATTTCCGGATTAAATTTTAAATTAAATATTAGATCTGGCCCGTTAATTATTTTGGTTGACAGGTCCAAGTTTTGTTTATTAAAATTAAAATCTTCAACTAAAAAATTAATTTTTAAAGTCTCAATGATTTTTTTAAAGTTGGAAAATAGGTCCGGCTTTAAAATATAGCCTTCAGTTAGAATATTATTTGTTGGTTGGCTATTGATTTTAAAAATTAATTTACCATTTGTTTCTGGGGCAGAATCAAATATAAAGCCATTTTTATCAAACCAAGAACACCTCGGCGAGCTTAGCGCGAGCGCTTCACACCAAGAACCGTATTTTTTTCGTTCATCAACACTTATTTTAATTTGGCGGCGCCAAATATTTTTTTCTATTGAAATGTCGTCTACTAATAAATTGTTCGATCTTATTTTGCCGCTTGGCCAACTAAAAATATTATTTAAGCCGAATAATTTTGCTGTATAGTTATTGTAAATTTCTGGTGCGATTTCGCTAACTATTTGAGCTTTAGAAACTTTTTCCTGACCTAATATCTCCAAAGAATTTATTTTGAAAATAGACAATTCAGAGATTAAATAGTAAATCCCCCAAAGTAAAAAAATTATTATAATTAATAAGGCATATATTTTTAGGCGCCGAAAAGTTTTTTTTCGATGTTTTTCTTTCGGTGAAATAAATAAGTCGTTCACCTGATTATTATAACAATTAAACTACTATTTTTTTAATCAGCGGATTAATACGAGTAATTATTTCGTAGTGGGAAGAATTAGTTTTTTGGGCGATTTCCATCGGTTTTATTTCTATTTTATCGCCTATTTTACAGTTTATATTTGATATATCAACAACGATCAAATCCATTGAAACCCGACCCATAATTCTGGCCGGTTTATTTTTTATCCAAACCTCTCCGATTGACGAAAGCGATCTGGGCAAACCATGCCAATAACCAATCGGAACAATGGCTATTTTGGCATCTTTATTTACTCTTTCTGTTAAATCATAGCCGATGTAATCCCCCTTTTTTACTTTTTTTATCTCGCTTATTAAAGCAAACCACGATAAGACTTGTTTTAATTTTATTTTATCCTTCAGTTGTATTTCTAATTCTTTAGACGGCCAAAGACCATACAGCCCGATACCGACACGAATCATATCTAAATGATATTTGGGATTAATTAACGCGCCAGCGGTGGCAGAGATATGTTTTTTTAAATTTGTAAAACCCGCTTTTTGTAACTGATCAATTGTTAATTGCAGTTCGGTGAATTGTTTCTCATTAAAGCTTGGGTAATTTATATCCTTGGCGGAGGCAAAATGGCTGTAAACTCCTTTCAATGAATTTAAAATTTTAAATTTAAAATTTAAAATTTTTGATATTTCTTCTGGATAGAATCCTTGCCTATGCATTCCAGTATCTATTTTTAAATGAAAGTTAGGCTTGTTTTTTGAGATTGACAAACTTTTTAATCCCTCAAGATTTGATATAGAGATTGTAATATCAAATTTTTTAGCTATCGGATAAAGAGATGGCAATGTTGGACCAAGAACCAAAATTGGCTTTTTAATACCTTTTTTTCTTAATTTAAATCCCTCAATCACACTATCTACGCAGAAACCATCTACAATTGATTCAGCTAATTTAGCGAATAAAGATAATCCGTGGCCATAGGCATTAGATTTTACCACTGACCATAATTCAGTTTTAGGGCTTAAAATCTGACGGAAGGCTTTAATATTGCTAACAACAGCCTTTTTATTGATTTCCAACCAAACTTTATACTTATTCATTGACAGAAATATTATATATTGTTCTATTTATATTAGCAACCTTGAAAAAGGAGTTAACCATGAAAAAAACCGTGGTGTTTATTATTGGTATTTTAATGATAATAAGTGTATTTATTATTTTTAGCCCTAATCGCTATAACGAAATATTTTCTTTTGAGCCGTTAGTAAGAATGGCGCAAGATCAGATAAAATTTCATGGCTGGAAAAAAGTCTTTTTTAATTTCAGTATTTTAGCCCCGCTTGAAGAAGAAATTATTTATAGAAGTCCCGTTTGGTTATTTTGTTTTATTTCCTTCTTATTCAAAGTTAAAGGTGAGTGGCAGAGAGTTTTGGCTTTGCTTATTCTATTTATACCAACGATGTTTTGGGCAATGCCTCATGATTACCCAGCGTTTTACCAATGCTGTGTTTTTCTGGGCGGAATTACTAGTGGACTTTTTACAATATATTTAATGGATAAAAAGTATGGCTGGCTGATCACTTTATTCTTGCCAATTATTTTACATTTTTTATTTAACTCAATTTTTATTTTTGCAGTCTGGAAATTTTTATTGTAAAAGCCGCTTGCTTTATTGTAGGTGGCTTTGTTTTTTAAAAAAATAATATCGCCTACGAAATATTGGGGCAGGCGGCTTTTAAATAATTGATAATCATAAACTTTTACCAACCAGCAGATATCATGAACGAATCCCAAACTTTTTCCCAGGAGGTGAATACGATTTTTTGGACCAAAAAATCGTAAGAATAAATTAGGTCGCTGGAAGCGACAATTTTTCTATGAACCGACTGTGGAATAAATCCCCACACCTACGAGTAGGTGTGGGGATAAAGTTTGTGGTGAGAGAGGGATATACTGCTGGTGGGTTTGAGACTGTTATTATCTTAAAACCTCAGGAATTTCAAAATCGCCATCGGCTGTTTGATAGTTTTCGATGATTGCGATAATAATACGGCCAATTGCCAGACCGGTTGCATTAAGCATGTGTACATATCTTCCTTCTTTTCCGTATTTGGTATTTACACCACGCGCTTGGAAGTCGCTGGTATTGGAACAAGAATGGGTCTCGCGATAAGTATTTTGTCCAGGTAACCATGCTTCTATATCATATTGCTTGTAATCCACCCACCCCATATCTCCGGCGCAAATTTGCATTACCCGATAGGGCAATTTCAAATCTTGCATCAATTCTTCTTGGATGGAGAGCAATAATTTATGTTCTTCTTCAGAATTTTCCGGCTTAGTAAAAGAAAACATTTCAACCTTATCAAATTGATGAACGCGTAAAATACCCTTAGTGTCTTTGCCGTACGATCCGGCCTCGCGACGAAAGCAAGTGGAAAAGCCAACATATCTTTTTGGTAACTCTTCCTCTTTCAGAACTTCGTCCATGTGAATTGGCCCAATCGTATGTTCAGAACTACCAACCAAATAAAAGCCATCTTTTTCCAAAAAATATCTCTCTTCTTTTTGGTCCCCGGCCAATCTGCCCATGCCGGCGTATGGCTCGGGCTTGATCATTACCGGCGGAATTATTGGCGTAAATCCTTTAGCGGCAATTTTTTTCATGGCAAAATTTATTAGAGATAATTCCAGCATCGCAACTTTTCCTTTTAGATATCCAAAACGACTGCCAGAAACTTTTGACGCTCGATGGACATCAATTACGTCTAATTTTTCGGCAATTTCTAAATATTCTTTCGGTTTAAAATCAAAATTTAGCCTTTCTCCAACTTCTCTCAAAACAACATTTTCTGACTCATCTTTACCAACAGGAACATCTTCAGCGGGAATATTTGGTAGTTGTTCAAGAGCAATATTTCTTTTAGGTTCTATTTCTGATAACTTTCTCTCAAGATTTTTAATTTCTTCTTTCAGTAATTTCGCTTCTTCAATCTTTCGCTCTTTACTTAAAATATTCTGTTTAGATCTCGCCTCATCAATTTGTTTGGTAAGCGTTCTCCATTCTTCATCTAAAGACAAAAAAACATCCACCAGTTTGGGGTCTTTATTGCGTTTTTTTAGCCCTTCGCGGACTTTATCTGGATTATCGCGGATTAATTTGATATCGAGCATATTATTCTGATTTTTTTGGTCTCATTAATGGGAAAATAACTGTTTCCCGAACCGGTTTATTCATTAATATAGCAAACAATCTTTCTGAAAGTCCAAAGCCGGCTGCTGGCGGCATGCCATAACTTATTGCTTCCAAAAAATCTTCGTCTAATCTTTGAGCTTCTTTATCTCCCTGCTCTCTTAATCTCATTTGTTCCATAAAGCGATGACGTTGATCAATAGGATCGTTTAATTCGGAAAATCCTTTGCCTAGTTCCGTGCCAGCGGCCACTATCTGTATACGAGCAACGCGACCATCATCTTTAGTTAATTTTTTAGCTAAGGGCTCTACTTCTACTGGTGGATTTACTAAAAAGCACGGTTGGATCAAGGTTGGTCGGACAGTTTTTTTGTAAATTAAGTCTATTATCCTCCCCTTACCCATTCCAGATTCTAAATTCAACCCTAATTCTCTCGCTTTTGCTGTTAATTGTTCCTCTGTTGCTTTCTTTAAATCTATGCCGGCCTTTTCCTTAAATATCTTTACATAATCAATTTTAGGCCATTTTTTACCCCAATCTATTTGACGTTCTTGCCATTCAGTTATCAAACTACCAGTTGTGTTTTTTACGACTAATTTATACATCTTCTCAACAAATTTCATCAGCCATTTATAGTCTTGGTAAGCGGCGTAAAATTCCATTTGCGTATAGTCTTGCAGATGTTCGGCATCTATACCCTCGTTGCGAAAAATCCTGCCAATTTCAAAAACTTTTTCATATCCCCCAACCAATAATTTTTTCAATGGCAGTTCAAGAGAGATTCTTAAATAAAAATCTTGATCTAAAGCATTGTGATGAGTCATGAATGGCTCGGCATCAGCGCCACCGGGAATGGATTCAAAAACCGGCATTTCTACTTCTAAAAATTTTTGTTTTTTAAGAAAATTACGAATTGTATCCCAAAAAATCGCTTTCTTTTTAAATATTTCTTTCACATCTTCGTTAGACAATAAATCCAAGTATCTTTTTCTTAGTTTAGTTTCTATATCCGACAAGCCAGACCATTGATCGGGCAATGGGCGTAAACTTTTAGCGAGTAATTTTAATTCGGCCGTTTGAATACTTTTTTCTCCTTTTTGGGTTATAAAAAGAGTGCCAGTGACTTGAATAAAATCACCGATATCTAAATTATCACGATAAAGTTCAAAATCTTTAATATCGTCTTTTTTAGTGACGAATTGGATTTTAGCAGAAGAACTTGTGGTGAGTCCTGCTAAACCATCTTTAAGGTCAGCAAAAAAAATATTACCTTGGTTTCTTAATCCGATAATTCTGCCAACGGCAATAACTTTTTTTTGAGATTGGGATAAAATTTCAAAATCAGAAACCAACTCATTTATAAAATGAGTTCTTTTGCTTTCGGCTGGGTAGGGATCTACGCCAGCGCCTTGAAAATTTTCTAATTTTTTAACTCGATCATTAATAATATCTTCTAAGGCCATTATTCTATTCTAGCAAATTAATCTATCTTAGTAATCTTATATTCCACTTCCCCGTTTGGGGTTTTGATAACGGCTTTTTCTCCAACTCGTTTTTCCAAAAAAGCTTTGCCTAAAGGTGATTCGTTAGAAATTAATCCTGCTTCTGGTTTAGTTTCGTTAGCGCCAACGATAGTGAATTTTGACTTCTTACCACCAACCCTTTCTACTTCAATTGAAGAACCTATTTTTACTACACTAGAATGCCCATCCTTTTGAATCAAGCTGGCGTTGTGAATCATTTCTTCCAACTCGCCAATTTTTGTTTCTATTCTAGATTGTTCCTCGCGAGCTTCTATGTATTCGGAGTTTTCGGAAAGATCCCCAAGTTCCTTTGCCTTTTTTAATTTTTCTGAAACTTCGATGCGCTTGTCAGTTTTTAAATCTTGCAATTCGGCTTTTAATTCTTGCAAACGCTCCGGTGTTAAATAGTGATCCATTTGAAAAAATTATACCACATCGGCTTTGTAAAAGCAAATTCTTTAACCTTATATCCTAATATATTTGCTAAGCGACCAACCTGCCAATTAGAGCTTGATGTTAAGTGAGGAAAAATATTTTCCGCAGCTTGGGCAGAAAAACATTGAAAGTTATTACTTCTTCCATCGATTAAAATATCGAAGCCTTTTTTGGAGTAAGGTATTATTTTATTAAACTCTACTATCGAAACTGAATGTTCGGGGTGAACTATTAAGCGCCAATTTCCTTTGGCTAAAAACATTGCTTGTTTAATAATAAAATCCCTCCCCTTTTTAGTTTGATTATTTATGAATTTCAGATTTTTTATTAAATGAGTATAACGCTTTATCATTTCCGATGTTCCATCGGTCGAACTATCATCAATTGCAATAATTTCTGAAGTATATTTTTGTGATTCCAAATGACGATGTACATCGAGTAATGTCATTAATATATTTTTTTTATTATTGTGGGTGGGAATGATGACGGAGAGAAATGGTTTCATCCCGTTAGAGATAGAAAATGCAAAAAGCATTTCCGTAAATTATACATACGACTATTATATTTTGCTTATTAGTATTTTTTAAATCTGTATTACATGTCATGATGGGTTATCTCTAACGGGATTCACTATTTAAGTATACCCCCGCACATAATAGCGATCAATTAGTAATAGCTCAATCGTTATTAAGTGAGGGGGTATAGCAAATTTATTAAAGCCACCCAGTCCGCTATTCCGTAGGGAAACAATGGCTCTGGGTGGCTTTTCAACTTCTCACATGTGCGATCATACATGTGAGAAGTAAAAAGAAGCCCCGTTGGATGGGGCAAGTGCGGAATATAAAAAGAAAAATTAATGTGCTTTTTTCGCTAAACGAATTTTAATTCTTCTATTAGCTCGTCTTTTCATTCTGAACAACGCTCTATTTGCTATTTTAATATATCGAACTCTATCAGGTTCTAAGAAAAATAAATCGGACCAAAGCGTCATTAAATGACATTTCCAAACTAATTTCATATCAACAAAGAAAATTTGATGAAAAGTTGATACTAAAAATACTACTTTCTCCTTCAACTTTTGAGAGGTCATTTTTTCTCCTTTATACTGAACCGGGTCGAAGGGTTTCAAAGTGCACAAAAACAAACCAGAAATATTATACAATACAATCAGAGGTTAAGCAAGTGAATCCACCAACTTTTTCTCTTGAACCCAACTCAAGCGAAGTGCAGCTGAGTATAGAAAACAATGAGCGACAGGCAGATTTTTTTGATTTAAAATCTGCGGGACAGAAAATCCTAGTTCGCTAGCAAAATATAGTGACATCCGATGTCGCTAT
This sequence comes from uncultured Candidatus Saccharibacteria bacterium, assembly GCA_964368235.1. Taxonomy (GTDB): domain Bacteria; phylum Patescibacteriota; class Minisyncoccia; order UBA6257; family UBA11618; genus CAYIZY01. The sequence goes on along the minus strand of CAYIZY010000016.1, from coordinate 2,396 downwards.
ATTTTGCTCTAGCGAACAGGAGGAATGAGGGACCCCGCAGTTTTATTCAAAAAAATCAACTTAGCGAATATGTTTTCTACGAAGCGAAGCGGTTGGTGAAAGAGAAAGAGTTGGTGGATTGACTACCAAACCTCAAAAAGATATACTCCTCCCACATTTTCTTTGCGGGCTTTTTTCGTGCTCATGATTCCTTTTGAAGTAGAAATTAATCCAAGGCCATATCCCTGCTTCACTGACTTCAAATCTTTACTGCCGAAATACAATCGACGAGACGGCTTACTGATAAATTTGAAATCGCTTAAATTGCCATTTAATTTAATTTCGATATATCTTTTTGGCGCACGTCCTTTCTTAGCAACGCTATCAATATATTTGTTTTTAGCCAAAACTTCAGCCACAGACATATCCATATTGGAATAAGGCACTTTAATTTGCTCTTTTTTTGCCATTTGGCCGTTTTTAATTTGTACTAGTAGATTTGTATACATTTTTGAATTTTGGATATTAGATTTTGGATTTTAGGGTTTTTATTTTTTGTAATCCCAATATCCAACATCTAAAATCTAACATCTTACCATGACGATTTCCTCACCCCCGGTATCTGACCTCTACCTGCCATTTCCCTGAAACAAATTCGGCAGATGCCAAATGTCCTCATATAACCAGCCTTGCGACCACAACGAAAACATCGCCTTACAATCCGACTGGAAAACTTTGGTTTCTTCTTTGCCCTTGCAATGACTGATGTTTTTGCCATATTTTTATAATTTCTTTAATGGTATCCCAAGATCCCTATATAATTCAATTGACTCTTCTCGACTTTTACTTTTCGGAACTACCGTTATCTGAATACCAAAATTAACTTTAGAATTTTCAGGTAAAATTTCCGGAAAGACAACCTGCTCTCGCAATCCAATAGAAAGACTGCCTCCCGCATCAATTGTTTTTAAATCTATCCCGCGAAAATCCCTCAATCTGGGTAAAACAATCGAATTTAATTTATTTAAAAATTCCATCATTCTTTTCCCTCGAAGTGTAACTTTTAAACCAATAACATTACCTTCACGAGTTTTAAAACCGGCGATAGACTGCTTTGCCCCGCGCGGAGATGGCTGCTGGCCAGTGATTGTTGCTAATTCTTTTATTATCTCTGGCAAAACTTTATCAGTAAAACCAGGCAGGGCTGAAAGCCGCCCTATACCCGAATTGACCACTATCTTCTCTAACTTACTTTTTAAATTTTTTGTGTCTTGTTTGTTCTTCATAGTTTTGGATTTTGGATATTAGATTTTGGATTTTAGGTTTTAGTTATCTAACATCCAACATCTATAATCCAATATCTAAATTATAACTTCACACTTCTTACAAACCCGGACTTTTTTGGAATCTTCAACTTTATAACCAATCCTGCTGGGCTTACCACAACTCTTGCATAATAATTGCACATTAGAAACGGGAATAAATCTGCTTATAGAAATAACTTGTCCTTTTTCTCCCTGTTTGGTTGGCTTTTTATTTTTTTTAAATACATTCAAGCCAGAGATCATAATTTTCTCACTTTTAATATCAACTTCGCTAATTTTTCCGCTTTTTCCACTATCTTTACCAACCATTATTTGTACATTGTCCCCTTTTTTTATTTTCATAACATCCAACATCTAAAATCTATTATCTAATCATACTATCTCTTCGGCCATAGTAACCACCGACTCAAAACCTAAATCCTTTAACTCTCTGGGTAATGGCCCGAACACACGAGTCGCTCTAGGTTGTTTTTTTTCATCGATTAAAACAGCCGCATTTTCATCAAATCTTATATAAGACCCATCGTGTCTCCTCAAGGGCGCTCTTTGTCTAATTAAAATTGCTTTAACAATATCCTTTTTCTTCACTGCTTTTCGGGGTTCGGCTGACTGGACAGAGGCAATAAAAATTTCACCTAGATGAGCATACTTTTTTCGGCTACCGCCAAGAATGCGAAAAACACGAATGAACTTGGCACCCGAATTATCCGCTACTTTAATTATTGACCTTTCTTGTATCATAAATTAAACTTTTTAAACTTTAAACTTTTGAAACTACTTTCCAACGCTTATCCTTCGACATTGGTCTAGTTTCTTGAATAACAACTCTATCACCCACATTATATTCTTCTTTTTCATCATGGGCCTTAAATTTGTTGCTCACATTATACTGCTTTAGGTACTTAGAATGCAACCTTATACGATCAACCTTAACAACTACAGTTTTCTGCATTTTATCGGAAACAACGATGCCAGTTAATTTTCTATTCTTCTTAATTTCTTGTTTCATGTTTTTTGTTAATTGTTGTAAGTAACCTGGCAATCGACTTTTTTGTTACTTTAATCTCTTTGATATTTTTTACTTTTCCGGCA
>CAYIZY010000015.1:0-11880 GCA_964368235.1 uncultured Candidatus Saccharibacteria bacterium | reverse complement strand
TTATTCAAAAGGAAATTCCATCTTGGGATTTGGATAATCTAATAGGAAGTGTTATAGCTCACGGCCTGTTTATAGTAATTCCTCTTGTTGCTCATTATATATCACATAATAGACAAAATCCGGCCTAATAGACAAAAAGCAGTGCTAAAAGGTAAGAAAAGACTAGATACTATCTAGTCTTTTGTCACTTCTTAGCATTACATTTTGTCCATTAATCCTTTTTTAACAATATCTTTAGCCGAAATCCCCTCATATTCTAAAAGCTCTTGCGGACTACCGCTTTTTGGCATTTTACGAACTGCTATCACCTCTACAGGAAACTTTCCTTCCAAAGCTTCCAAAACCGCTGATCCCAGTCCTCCTTCCGCGTAATGATCTTCAACAGTAATAATCCTACCCGTTTCTTTGGCCGCCCTTAACAGAGTTTTTTTATCTATTGGCTTTACGCTGTATAAATCAATAACGCGAACGAAGATATTTTTCTTTTTTAATTCTTCGTATGCTTTTAATGCTTCAAATAGAGTAATCCCGGCCGCCACAATCGTTGCTGTATCTTTTTTGCTCTGACGTAGAACTTTACTACCACCAATAACGAATTTTTCTTTTTTATTATAAATAACTGGCGTTGCCGCACGAGTGGTGCGTATATAAACAATACCAAAATGCTCGGCCATTAACTGAACTAATTTTTCTGTAGAAATAGCATCGCTTGGATACAAAACAACACTCCCTAAAATACTCCTAAACATCGCCAAATCTTCCAAGCCCATTTGCGAAACGCCATCTTGTCCAATAGAGACACCTGCATGCGAGCCGACAAATTTAATATTGGCGTTGGAATAATTAGCCATTCTTATTTGGTCAAAAGCGCGAGTGAAAAATGCCGCGAAAGTGGAAACAAAAGGAATTTTCCCCCGACGGGATAAACCAATCGCCGCCCCCACCATATTTTGTTCGGCAATAAACATCTCAAAAAACCTCTCCGGAAATTTATTTTTAAAAAATTCAGAATAAGTGGAATTTTTCGTATCGCCATCAAGAACAACAACATTCGGATTTACTTCTCCTAATTTTACTAATGCATCACCATAAGCTTTCCGCGTCGCCACCCCCTCTCCCAATTTATAAACTATGGAAGTCGGACTTCCATAGTTTAGAAAGTCGGACTTCCTAAATTTAAACTTCTGTGGAGCTTTTAGTTTTGTAGTTAATTTCTGATTTACTTCTCCGATTTCTTTTAATGCTTTTTCTAAATCAAATTCGTTTAATGATTTTCCATGCCAATTTTCTTTATTTTCTAAAAAAGAAATGTATTTGCCTTTAAAAGTTTTTGCCAAAACAATTTTCGGCTTGTTTTTTACTTTATCTAATTTATTAAAGGCCAAATTTATCTGCCCAAAATCATGTCCATCAATCACAACTACCTCCCAGCCAAAAGCCCGAGCTCGTTCAGCATATTTATTTAAATCATGGCCGATTATTGTCTCCCCGCTTTGTCCGAGACGATTCACATCCACAATTGCCAAAAGATTATCTAATTTATAATACGAAGCCAATTGCATCGCCTCCCAAACCTGTCCTTCAGCCATTTCGCCATCGCCCATCAATACGTAAGTTTTGTATGGTAATTTTTCTAACTTGGCATTAAGCGCCATCCCCAATCCAATTGATAAACCTTGTCCTAACGATCCAGTCCCCGCTTCGGTGAATGGAAAGGCGATTGTCGGATGGCCTTCCAACCGGCTACCAAATTTTCTCAATGTTAGAAGTTCGGATTTTTTAATCGCTCCAGCCACTGCCCAAAGAGCATAAAAAAGGGGTGAAGCATGTCCTTTAGAAAAAATTAGACGGTCGTTATTTAGGAAGTTTGGCTTCCTCCAATTAAAACGAAATTTATCAAAAAATAAAACTGTCATTAAATCCACGGCCGATAAAGATGAGGTGACATGCCCCGATCCGGCAGCTGTCGTAGAAGTTAAAATATAATATTGGAGAAGTTTTGAAATTTTTTTGAAATTTGGCACTCATCAAGTGTAAATTAAAACCCCGTAGCAATGCTAGGGGGGGCTTAATTATTTTTTTCATCCTCTTTGAGTAGCGTCATATTGACTTTGTCCGCGCATAAAATTAGTAAGGTAAAGCGGACCACAAACTCCATGTTGAGTGCAAAATCCGGAATTTTTCCAACCGCCGAATGCCTGATTTTTGGGCCAAGCGCCGGTCGTGGCGCCACTGCGGCGATTAGCATAAGTTACACCCGCCTCAATGTTCTCGAAGAAGTATTTTTTCTCTTGTTCATCTTGCGTAAAAATCCCAGCCGTCAAACCATAATCAGTGTTATTAGCAATCTCGACTGCATTTTCAATTGAGCCGCTATAAGTTTGAATACGAAGCATTGGGACAAAAAGTTCTTTTTGGAAAAGTGAATGACTAACTGGCAGATTCATTATTATTGCCGGCTCCACAAAATATCCATCTTCTAGAGTAACTGATTTTCTAACTGGAAAAATAACTTTAGATCCAGCACTAAAAGCTTCCTGAAGATGTCTATAATAAGCATCATGAGCCCGCTCATTAATAACCGGTCCAAGAGTATTTTTTCCATCACGAGGATCACCAATAAAAAACATTTTTACTGTCGCAACAGCAATAGATTCTACCACTTGGTCAACCATTGATTCATGAATTACGGCCCTGCCACAGGCACTACACTTTTGCGCGCAAGCGCCAAAGGCCGATTTGGCTATTCCCCAACCCGCATCTCCTATATTAGCGCTAGGAGTAACAACACAAGCATTATTTCCACCCATTTCCATAACCATTTTTCTAGCTCCGCCCCGACGCCTCTGGCTATTTAAAGAATTAGCCAAATAATTTCCAACTTCGGTTGATCCCGTAAAAGTCAGCCCATCAATTAAATCCGGATTACTAACTAAAACTTTTCCAAAAACATTCTCATCGCAAACAGTGAAATTAAAAACGCTATTATAATTTTTAGGAAAACAGCTATGTAGTAAGTAGCCAGTAAGCAAAGTTTCTGGCGCCGCCTTCCAAACAACAGCATTTCCAGTCAAAAGAGCGCAGAAACACATTCCGGCCATTGCTACTGGAAAATTAAATGGCGTTATCGCCGCAAAAGTTCCAAAGGGCTTATAGACAACATTGCTAGATGAATGATCTGGTTTTTCTAAATCCATTGGAAAAGTATAGCCTCGATGTTGGCCATATAGTTCTAAGTAATATTCCATCAATTCAATAAATTCTCTTACTTCAGCAAATGCCTCCGAGCGATCTTTGCCGCACTCTAAAATTATTGACGCAGTAAGTTTATATTGATTTTGAATAACACTGCTACAAAACTCCCTCATCAAGGAAACCCTATTGTACCAAGTCATGGATTTTCCTATAAGTTTTTGCGCTTCTTTTGCTTCTTTGAGTTTGGAATAAATACATTCTTCGTTATCAGTAGAAAATTGAGCCACCATTTCTTTTGGATTTGAAGGATTGATACTTACCATAGTATTTTTAGCTACCCCATCAGAAAGAACGCCGAACTGATGGGTTATGTTAGAAATCGCAAAATCAATTGATTCTTGGTCTTTTTCAGTAACCTTTAAATCGGCGTATGACATTTACAACCTCTCTTTCTTTGTTAAGTTGACAAGTTTCTGCGGTGCTCCCGACGGGATTCGAACCCGTGTTACAGCCTTGAGAAGGCCGCGTCCTAGGCCAGGCTAGACGACAGGAGCTAGTTTACTGGTGACAATTCTTCGACTATCTTGTCTAATTGTATACCCCTAGACGCCTTTATTAAAACTAAATCGCCTGATTTTAGCAAGCTTAAAATTTCTATCCCCGCCTCATCGACAGTATTAAAACTTTTAATTTTTTCCTCAGCCATGCCTTTTTTGCGAGCGCCTTCAGCGATAAGTTTTGCCTTCAGCCCAACCGTAATTAAAAAATTAAAAGTCTTTGCTGCCAGTTGTCCAATCTGATCGTGCATCTCAACGGAATAATTACCTAATTCTAACATATCTCCCAAAATTCCTACTTTTCTTTTGGCTGGCAAATCTTTAATTGTCTCTAAAGCCGATCGCATTGAAAGTGGCGAGGCATTATAGCAGTCATCTATTATATATGTATCCTTAAGGCCTATCAAAAACTTCATTCGGTGTGGAGGTGGCTTATAGTAAGCTAAAGATTCCGCAATTCTTTGGAGACTAAGACCAAAACCCACACCAACGCATGCTGCTGCTGCTGCTGCGTAAGCTTGAGCCCTACCAAAAGCCCCATCCATACGGACCGGCACGGAACTTTTGTTATATTCTAATTTAAAAATAATTCCGCTTGGCCTACCTTGATCGCTTCTATTTTCAAAGCCAGAAATTTTCATCTGCGCCCCTTCATTAAAACCAAATGTAAAAACTGGCGCTTGAACAAATTTTTTTATATCCAAAACAACCTGGTCATCTTGATTCAAAACAGCAAAGCCAACACTCGGCAGAGACCGAACTATTTTTGCCTTTTCTTTTGCCACGGACTCTGGACTGTCATAATATTCAATATGCACCGGAACTTCACCTATTGCCGTGATAACGGCGATCTGCGGATTGGCAATATCTAAAAGATAATCTAGATCTCCTGGACGATCGGCGCCATATTCTAAAATAAGCATTTCTGGATAGTTTGATTTTCTGCCAAAAATCAACCGCCAGAAACTGACAATAATAATTTTTAACCACGACGTTTCTTGCCAATCCCCTAAAATAGTTAGCGGTAAGCCAAGTTCATTATTAAAATTTTGGGCGCTAGCACGAACCTGTCGAAAATTTCTCAAGACAGTATAAATTGCCTCCTTGGTAGAAGTTTTCCCCACACTACCAGTAATTCCAATTATGCCCGGCTTATATTTTTTAAGCGTGGCTTTTGCAAGCCATTTTAAAATATTTTTTAGTTTATTCTTTAGCCAGTCCATCTGGTGGTATATTATAATAGTTTAAGATAAATTGCGCCAGCTCTCTGAAAGCCGGCACAACTGTTTGCCCCGCCAGAGGGGCGCCGGCCGGTTTTTCCAGTCTAAATAAAATTGTAAACTTAGGGTCACTAACCGGACCAAAACCAACATAAGTATTGATTACATCGCTGGTGTATCCTCCTTTTCCAGCTAATTGAGCTGTACCAGTTTTTCCAGCCAATCTATAACCCTCTATTCGACCAATCTCTGCCTTTTTAAGCGCATTTTCCATCATCGAAACAACTTTTTGCGCCGTACCTTTAGTAATGACTTGTTCCACTTCTTCTGGTTCATCTTTAGCTATAACTATTGGCCTCATTAAATGTCCACCGTTAGCCAAAGAAGAAACCGCGCCAACCAACTGAAGCGTGGTAACAGCAATTCCCTGTCCGAAAGAGGCGGTGGCAAAATTAACTGGATTATTCATATCCTCGGACAAATTTTTTAAATTACCAGGCAACTCTCCAGGCAGGTCAATTTGGGTTAATTTAGAAAATCCGAACTTTAAAAGATAATTATAAAAAGCCTCATGCCCAGTTTTCTTCTCAGCGAAAGCGGCGCCGATGTTTAAGGAATGCTCTATCACTTCGGTCATTGTGGTTTGGCCATAACTTTTCAAATCCCAATTTCTTATTGTCCTATCTTTGACTTTAAGTTCGCCTGTATCATAATAAGTCGTTTCTGGCGTAATAGCGCCGCTATCAATACCCGCCGCCATTGTTAAAACTTTAAAAATAGAACCGGGTTCGTAAATAGACTGAATATTTTTATTTAGAAAACTAGAAAGCTTTGCTTTAGAATAGTTGTTGGGATCAAAAGAAGGATAATCACCCATTGCCAAAATTTTTCCTGTTTTTGGTTCTTGGACAATTACACTGCCACCCGCCGCGCTAAATTTTTTAACCAAATTAGCCAAAATCTCCTCCGCTTCCGTTTGAATATTACGATCAATTGTTAAAACTAAATCTTCTGCCGGTGAATCAGCTAATTTATCGTTATAAAAAAGTTCTAAGCCATATTTACCAACAACCCCCCCTTCATCATTAGGACCAACATATCCTAAAAGTTGAGCCGCTAGATTATTAAATGGATAAAATCGGGATTTCTGCTCATTAATATAAATACCTTTTAATTCCAAAGAATTAACTTTGCCAACTTGATCATCGGAAGCTTTTTTTGCCAATAATTTATAATTACTGTTTTTTTCTTGGAGAGCTGATCTTAATTCTGGTTCTGTCATATCTAAAACTGGGAGAAGAGATTGAACTGCTTCCTCTAAATCGTCAATCTCTTTGGGGATGGCGAAAATAACTGGATAGGATTTGTTGGTAGCTACTGGAATTTGATTATTATTTTTATCAATAAAATAAATATTTCCCCGATTTTCTTCTAAAGAATTTGCCAGTTGAGATTTGGCCCTATCAAGATAATATTCGCCTTTTAAAATTTGTAAATTATAAAGATTAAAAACTAACAAAGAAAAGCCGCTAAAAACAGAAAATATTAAAATTGATAAACGAAAACGGTTGGACATTATAGGTTTACAAACCAATTGCCAACTCTTTTTGCAATTGCAAAAATTCTGGATTATTAACTTTAACCATACCCATTTGGTTGGCTAAGTTTATTAAATTTTTAGAATCAACTAATTGGTAAAGACGATTTTTTAAGTCTACGTTGGCCAATTTTGACGCTTCCAGATAATCTGATTGCGAACTGACAAAATGTTGTAAATTGACTATTTGATTATACAACAAAACACCAACGCTAACCATTGTGAATAACCCAATAGAAAGTAAAATAATCGTAAGGTTTATTGAATTTTTATTTTGATTCGGTCTGATAATTGTGGTCATTTGGATTTTGGATATTAGATGTTAGATTTTAGGGTAGCGGCTCGGAGCTTAGCTGATCTTGATCTCGGATTTTGTAAAACTTCTTCCCGAGTGGCGGTAATCGGTTTTTTAGTGATTATTTCCAGCAAGTTTTCCTTTGCCAAATCCCGAAAATAATTTTTAACCAACCGGTCTTCTAACGAATGAAATGATATTATTGCGACGCGACCTTTATTTTTTAAAACTTTGTTGATATTTTTCAAAACTTTTTCTAAATTTTCTAGCTCTTTATTTGCATATATGCGCAAAGCCATAAATGTTCTAGTTGCTTGGTGAATTCGGCCGTGTTCGTAATTTTTAGGCAACGCTTCAGAAATTAGTTCGGCAAACTCCTTGCTTGTTTCAATTGTTTTTTTCCTTAATCTTTCTTTAATCGCTTCGGCAATTTTGATCGCCCAATTTTCCTCTCCATAATTTTTTATTATTTCCGCTAGCTCTTCTTTATTTAACTGTCTTAGTAAATCTCGAACAGGAATTTCTTGGTCGCTATAGGTCATTAGCAAGGGTTCGTCTTTTCGGAAGCTAAATCCTCTTCCAGAGTTTTCCAGTTCATCAGAAGAAATTCCCAAATCAAGAAGTAAGCCGTCGGCTTTCGGAAAATTATTTTTTTCTAAAATCTCCGAGAGATTGGCAAAGTTGTCTTGTACAAAAACAACATTGCTATTTGCCATTTGCAATTTGCCATTTGCAATCGCTTTCTTATTCCAATCAATTACTAACAATTTCCCATTCTCTCCAATTTTCTCTAAAATTGCCTGACTATGGCCGCCGCCGCCAAAAGTTCCATCAATAAAGAATTCTCCTGGCTGTGGATTTAAAACATTTATTACTTCATTTAAAAGAACTGGTTTGTGTATTGTCATATTAAATTCCAAGCTCTCCCATTCGTTCCGCAATTTCATCCGAAGAAGCTTCTGTTTTGGATTTATAATTTTTCCACGCTTCTTCATCCCAAATTTCAATCCGATTATATAGTCCAGCCACGATCGCCTCTTTTTTTAAACCAGCGTATTGCTTTAAATAATCAGGCAAAAGTATTCTTCCCTGATTATCTAAATCAACTTCCATCGCGCCGGCCAACATCAATCGAGAAAAGGCTCTTGAGTTTGCTTGCGCCAACGGCAAAGCCATTATTTTTTTTGCCAACTCTTCCCAATCGCTAGCATTAAATAAGAACAAACAGCGATCTAATCCTCTTGTAACAATCGCGCCTTTCCCCAGTTTCACTCGAAATTTGACTGGGACAGCCATCCGGTTTTTCTCGTCTATGCTATGTGTATATTCTCCTATGAACATAAAATGGCCATTTTATTAGATCCTTCGACCTTGCTCAGGATGACTTTTCCCCAGAAAAGTCACTTATCCCCATACTTATCCACATTCCCCCACTACCATTTAATAATATTCCACTTGAAAGCGACGTCAATGTGCATAAGTTTAGGACCACCCCACCCACCAGCAGTATATCCCTCTCTCACCACGAACTTTTTCCACAGTCGGTTCATAGAAAAATTGTTCTTCACAGAACCTAATTTATTCTTACGATTTTTTGGTCCAAAAAATCGTATTCACCTCCTGGGAAAAAGTTCGGGATTCGTTCGGAATATCTGCTGGTGGGTACTTATTCTATCTTTCTTCCTATTTACAATTTTGTTTAAACTTTAGATTTATATAAAATCCCAAAAATCTCCTTCTCCCGACTACCCTAGCGAGCCGATTAGCTTGGTGGTTTTTATTTATAATTATCTTAGTTAAATAAAAATCCAATCGGTGCGAGCGTTAAGTGCAGTCCCGCTCTTTTAACCAAAAGAGCGGGACGGAACGGGTTGAGGGAGAAGAAGTTTTTGGGATTTTTTGAGAATTTCTGAAACTACTGCAACAATTTCTCCAAAGGCACGGCCTTTGCCGGGGGCTTAATTGAAGTCACTTGATTGTATTTTGAAAAACGCAAATCTGCCGTCACAAAATCATTCCAATTCAACTTTATTTTTTCCGGCAATCCATCAGTCGAATTTACCCAAACCTCGCCATTAATATTAAATCCATAAAAAGAGTCTTCAACGGCCGCTAATTCATCAGATGAAAATGGCTGGCCAGATAAATCACCAAACAGATTACCTAAAAATTCTGCCAAATTTTTTTGCCCAATATTAAATGAATAATGATTTTCAGAAATTTTTCTTGTTAAATCAAATAAAGAAATAGTTTTAAAAGAATTTCTCAACGCTTCTAAAAATTGTTCTTCGCTAAAATCATAGCCCTGCTCTTCAGCTAAAATTTCCGCCATTAAATTTTTATCCACGCGAAGCCAACTATTCAGAAAACTTTCTATAAAAACTAAAACTTCTGGGGCAATATCAGCCTTAGAAAATCTTAGGTAAAATACTTCCGAATTTGATCTTTTTATTTCAGAAGATAAAGTATAAGTTTTTTTTGAGATAGCGTTAAATCGAAGAAAAGATGATAGATCAATTTTAAATTTATTGTTAGTAATATCAATAAGACTAAAAATATTAGAATTGATATTTTTTAAACCCGCACCGAAAACAGATGAGTCCACTTGAAGATCTCCTTCTACCTGAAAAGAGTTAAGGTCGGCGATTCTTTCTGACAAAATCTTTGCTTCGGATTTATAAGGAGAAATTACATTGATACGGCCAAATTTTAATTCGGGAACAAAATAATTAATATATAAGGCCCCGACTGCTATTACAAAAGCCAAAATACCGAGAATAATAAAACTTTTTCTTGGGATTTGAAAAATCATTATTAAGTTAATTATAGCAAAAATTTTTGTGGACACTACAAGGACCCCGAATGACTCAATAAGTTGAGTTACGGGGCAGGTCGTACCTATTTGTGCGCGCAGTTGGGATTGAACCAACGACCCTTGCAATGTGAATGCAATGCTCTACCACTGAGCTATGCGCGCCTGCCGTTTGATTTTAAACGGCAATTATAAATTATTTCAACTCGATTACAGCTCCTGCCGCCTCTAATTTCTTTTTCATCTCTTCCGCTTCTTCTTTTTTTATACCTTCCTTAATAGCTTTTGGCGCGCCGTCAACGATAGCTTTCGCCTCTTGTAATCCCAAACCTGTAATTTCTTTCACCGCCTTAATTACTTGAATCTTCTGCACTCCGACGCTTGTCAGCATAACATTCCAAGATGTCTTTTCTTCCTTGTCCGCCGAAGCTTCAGCGGAGGAGGAAGCGGCTACCACATTAGCCGAAACGCCAAATTTCTCTTCCATCGCTTTTACCAATTCTCCCAATTCTAAAACTGTCATGCCTTCAATTTTTGTTAATAAATCATTATACTTATCCATAATTTTAAACTTCAATTTTTTCTTTTCGACTATTTAATATGATTAATAATTTTTTAATTGGAACGGTCATCATCATCGCCACCCGCGCCAATAATATTTCTCTAGTCGGCAATTTAGCAATTTTCATAAACTCTTCCACGCTAACCAACTTATTATTTTTTAGATCAAAGGCCAATAAAACTTTTAAATCCTTCTTACTTTTAGCCAGGTCCTTTATAAATTTATAAATTTTAGCGGATACGGCATACAAGTCGGTTGGCACAAAAACTGCCCCCACCTGCGACTCAAACTTAGTTGGATCTAAATCCACGCCCTGCTTTTGAAAAATAATCTTCAGCAAACGCTTTTTGATTACTTTCATTTTGCCGTTGAATTCTTTTAAAAGAATTCTTAAGTTTCTTAAGTCAGCGGTTGGTATGGCGTTAAAATCAACCAAAATTAAGCTTTCGGCTTTTTTTAACTCTTCTATTCCCAACTTAACTTGTTCTTCTTTTTGTTGTCTGGTTAACATAATTTGTCTCGGCAGGTCTTAAATCGTCTATTGCGACGGCCTGCTGTCTTCGACCTTTTCGCATTTATAATAACAAAAGTCCCCGACATCAGTCAAGGGACTCTACATACTGTTTGTATATTTTACCAATTTTTTCATTGACTTCCAGTTTGTTTAATGCTCTAACCTCAATTTGCCTGACTCTTTCCTTGGTTATTCCAAATTTTTCACCGACCTGCTCCAAGGTCGTTTTTTCATAGTCGTCTAAACCAAATCTCATTTTAATAATCGCCCTCTCTCTTTCGTCGGTTAAAATGTTATTAACCAAATCACGAAGCTCATCTTGATGCGTTTCCGGAACTTCCTCTGATTTTTTGGCTACCAGTTGTTCTGTAAAATTTATATCAGACAAAGAAACCATTCTTTGTTGAAATTGAAACGCTCTGCCTGTTTTCTGACACAATCCTTGTATTATGTGAGTCCGAATGGCCCAACCGGCATAGGTACAAAAACGCACCGGTTGTCTAGAATCAAATTTCTCCGCCGCTCGCCAAAGACCGATATTGCCATATCCCACCAAATCATCCATATCAACGCCTTTATGCGCGTATCCTTTAGCAATAGCCACAACCAGCCTCAAATTGGACTCAATTAATCTTCCAATCATAGGCAGCGCCGTTTGATAATTTGCCTTCATCGCGGAAAGAGCTTTTCTTAATTGATTTATTTTGGAACGCCGAAATTCTTTTCCCGCATATTTATTTTCCAAAAAATTTTCCAACTCCTCAATCGGCATTATCTCGATGAGATATTTTTTATCTTTAATCGTAAGAACTGGACGCCTTCTATTGAATACTTTCTCAAAAGCCCTTAGCGGCCTGGTATAGCAATCAATGCCATCTATTAAAGCCCTTTCTTCTTTTCGGGTTAAAAGGTGGATATTTTTTGTTGTAGGAAAATAATACTCATTTAGATTACCCATTAATGCGAAAAATTTCTTTTTCATGGGACTTCCTCCGTGACTGCTTCCAAGCACCGTATTTTGTCAAAAACGAACCGTCTTTATTTATAAAACTTTTTACGCCAAATGTCAATTTTTTGTACTCGTCCATAACATTTGAGACTGTTTTGATGTTAACTTGTTGCAAATAT
>CAYIZY010000014.1:0-12346 GCA_964368235.1 uncultured Candidatus Saccharibacteria bacterium | reverse complement strand
TTCTCATGACTTTCCTACCTTTCGTGTGAAATTGTGGTTTCGAACAACTCCTCATATTATACATCATTGGTTATAAAAAGTCAAACCCCGCTCTAGGCGGGGCCAAGACTTATTAAAAACTATTCTGCAACGTAGTCGTAGTATTCTTCATTAAAAAATTCATCATATGAATCATAAACAGAAGCAGTGTAATCTTCATCTCCGTAATATCCCAACTCCTCATCAGTTAAATCATAATCATATCCTAGGGTAACAGCTTCAATAGCATCAACTCGATCCGACAAAGTAGCCAAATCATCTTCTAGCATGTTGACCTTTCCGCCAACATAGACAACAACGACCAACAAAACAATTAATAATACTCCGACGATATAGTTAAATTTATTTTCGTTCATATGTTAATTATAGCACAGTGAAAATGTTTGCAAGGATAGGTTATCCACAGAGTTAATAAGCATTGTTAAAACGGCCAACATATAGTATTCTTCACACATGCGTTTAGAGCACGAATCATTGGAAAAAATGAAAGAGAATATTTTATACATTATCGGTAAACATCTAGATTTAAACAAATATCAGGTTTTCTTTTTCGGATCGCGGGTCGCGGGAAAAGGAGATGATCGCTCCGATATAGACATCGGCATTGAAGGGGGGGGACCTGTTTCCGATGACTTGTTAATGGTGATTAAAGAAGAAATTGATGCCTTGCCAATACTTTATAAAATTGATTTAGTTGATTTTCAAAGAACTTCAATGAAATTTAAGCAATTTGCGAAAAGCGCGATAGAAATCTTAAATTAATTCATGGCTAAACAATACGAAATTTTATTAGCAGATCTGCAAAAGGCCGTGGAATTGCTGGATGATGTTTTAAAAAATCCCGGCTCCGATCTTATTCGCGACCGAGATTCAGCCATTAAACGATTTGAAATTGCTTTTGATTTGTGTTGGAAATATGCCAAGGTCTATTTAGAAGAAGAAAAAGGCGTGATATGTAAGTCGCCCAAAGATTGTTTTCGAGAGCTGTATAAACAAGGAGTGATAAAGTATGATCAAGAATGGCTTAAAATGACCGACATGCGTAACGACACCGTTCATACCTATGATGAAGAACTGGCTCAAAAGATATTTAGTCAACTTCCAATTATCATTAAATACTTCAGAGAATTATTAAATTAGTTTTGCCACCGCAAGGCGAGGTTATCCACAACCAAATCTACGATCTAAGAAACAAAGACTTTAAGCGATCAAATGGACCAGAAGGGATGCAAGGATTACCGACAGATTCCAGTCTTTCTTCACATGCTTTAATTTCATTGTCGTATTTTATGTTCGCATCTATCAAACATTGATTAAACTCTTTTACTTTTTCTTTATATTTTTCCTGTTCTGAATTTTTTTTCTTATCTTCCACGGCGCGACATCTTGATTCAAAAGTATTGACATTACCCCTCGCCTCAGTTGTTAAGCATATAGTATATACTGCTGGTTTTTTAGGAAATCCTCTTACATCTAATCCCCCAGCCTCAATTCGGCATTTTAAAATCATACTTTTTAACTTGTCAGAACATATAATAACTGAACTTATAAATTCTGGGGGGGTTGGGCGTATTTTTTCACACCCAGCTTTCGCATTTAAAAAAGTTATTCCAGCATCTCTTTTGCAAGCTTCCTTCTCTTCTGGTGTTTTGGGTGAATCGGGTGTTACTATTATTGGTTCCTCTGAGGATGGCTTATCTTCTTCTGGAAAACTTGTCTTATCATCCTCTTCTGAAGGCTTTATGGGAATATCAACTGTGGGTTTCGCGGGTGTTGAAGGCAGTCTTACACAGTATGTAAAATCCTGATAAAACTTACGGGATACACTAGCAACACATGCCGAAGCCACATTCCATTTTTCTTTTCTTACTGTCTGCAGATCTTTAAGGCATTTATTCGGATCCATGTCAGTCGCGCACGCTTGAGTTAATTCAGTCTTATTTACTTCATCGTAACCCTTCCAACAATCAGCGACTTCCTTTTCTCGCTTATTGATTAAACGACTTCGGCATTGTTCTTTCGTCTCTGTAGTATCTTGTCCAAATATAAATACCGGATAAAATATTGCTATAGAAAATAATAGAGATAAATAAACACCAACTAAAGTATAATTAAACCGAGTTAATTTATTCATAATATTAGTATAGCATATTCGATATTCTAAAAAAGTTACTAAATAAAATAGCTACTAAAACAGGACCTGTTCCACCGGGGGTGGGAGTATAAAAAGCCAGATGGTTTAATGTCTCTGGCTTAATGGTCTCAATATCTGGCGGGAAACCGAAATCAATAATACCGGCGCCGTTTTTTAACCAACTGGGATCAATCAAATTCGCTTTCCCCACACCGGTAATTACCAAGTCGCTATCGGCCAAAAAACTTTTTAAATCCTTTGTTTTACTATCGGCTATTTTAATTTGGATGTTGGATGTTGGATGTTGGATGTTCTCTTGAGAAAGCCAGTTGATGACTGGCCGACCAATGAGTAATCCTTTTCCAACTACGACAATTTTTTTATTAATAATATTAATTCCCAAATCCTCTAAAATCACCTTCACCACGCCGATCACCGGCGCTTCCACCGGCGAGTCCAAAGAAAGGGCGTCAACATCCTTTTTTAGATCAAGAACGGCTAAAACTTTTTCCCGATCAAATTTTTCCGGCAACGGCAACTGGACAATAATTCCCCCCACCCGATTATCATCGGAAATCCGGCGAACATAATCTTCCAACTCTTTCTGACTAATACTTTCATCAAGCTGATGGAGATAAAATTCAATTCCCAATTCTTGGGCAATTTTTTCTTTGCGCCCCAAAAAAGCCAGCGAGGCTTTATCATTGCCAACCAAAATCGCCGCCAAAATTTTCTTTGGCGCCGGTTTCTTTTTTAATTCGTTAATTATTTTCTTGGCAATCTTCTTGCCATCAACTTTTATCATAACTATGGTAGCGGGAAATTTGAGCAAAAATCTTCTACTTCTTTTCGGATTTTCTCTGGATCTTCTTTGGCGATTAGAACTCTTCGAAACCATTCGGCGATTTTTTTCATCTCTTTTTCTTTCATGCCGCGGGTTGTCACGGCCGGAGTACCTAAACGGATGCCAGTTGGATTAAATGGTGAGCTATCCCCCAAAATTGCGTTTCGATTTACTGTAATTCCAGATTTTTCTAAAAGACTTTCAGCGGTTTGGCCATCAAGTTCGATGTTTTTTAAATCAATAAGCATTAAGTGGTTATCCGTCCCGTCGGTCATAAGTTTAAAATTTAAAAGTTTAAGATTTTTAGCCAAAGCGACTGCGTTTTTAATAATCTGCTTCTGGTATTTTTTAAATCCAGCCGTTAAATCCTCAAAAGCCATTTCGGCAATTGCCGCTATTACATTATTATGCGGCCCGCCCTGCATGCCTGGAAAAACTGCCCGATCAATCCTTTCTTTATATTCTTCTTTACAAAAAATCACCGCCCCTCGAGGCCCACGCAAAGTTTTGTGGGTCGTAGTCATCACTACATCTGCATACTCAAAAGGAATTTGGTGAAGGCCAGCAGCCACCAGTCCGGCAATATGGGAAATATCGGCCACATGAAAGGCGCCAACTTTTCTAGCGATCGTGCCAATCCGCTTAAAATCCACTTCTCGAGGATAGGCGCTATGCCCGGAAACAATCACCCGAGGATGATGCTCAAAAGCCATTTTTTCAACTACATCGTAGTCAATTAAACCAGTTTGTGAATCCACGCCATATTGAATAGATTTATAAATCCGTCCGGAAAAATTAACTTTATGGCCATGAGTTAAGTGGCCGCCAACCGCTAATGACATACCCATAATTGTGTCTCCGGGATCCATCAAGGCAAAATAAATTTCGGCATTAGCAGGTGACCCAGAATACGGCTGAACATTGACGTGCCAATTTTTTTCTAATTTAAAAAGTTTAAGCAAACGTTGCTGGGTTAAAATTTCTATCTGATCGTAATATTTATTGCCGGCATAGTACCGCTTTCCCGGGTAACCTTCCGAGTATTTATTTGTTAAAGGCGATCCCAAAATCTCTAAAATTTCCTTAGAAACATAGTTTTCAGAAGGTATTAAGTTGATTGTTTTCTGCTGACGCTCAACTTCTTGGGCAATTAATTTAGATAAAACTTTGTCTTTTAGCATTGAGAGTATAATATACGCCTATTTGACAAAATACAATCACTAGCTTATATTGATCATGACTCCGTGGTGGATCCGTACGAGAGGGTTTAGCTAGCAGGCTTACCTCTCGTGCGGATTTTTTTATTTTAATGATTCATATTATATAATGAGTATATGGATCTTTTTAATTTCTTCAAAACAATCACAATTTTAACCACTTCGCTTGCTACTAGCCTTAGCCTGACTTTTGGCGAAATAAGTAATTATGTGCCAGCGACCCCCGATGAATCGGCCAGCCGTTTTGTAAGTGATAAAGTAGATATTGAACAGGTTAAATCAAGAAAAGTTGATACCCAATCAATAGTTGGAATTCTCTGTACTTTTTCCAATATAAACCCCGAAAGCAATGATTATAAACGAAAAAAGTATCAGCGAAGTTCTGGTGTAATTATTAACTATGATGGTTTCATACTTTCCAATCGCAACGTTGTTGATCCGGCTTTTTATAAACCTGAAGACTGGGAAGATTATCAATTAGAAAATTGCTTAGCTGGTCCAGCTCCAAAAGAATATCGAGTGCCATCAGAAGATGAAATAAGAGCGATAAGCCCATTTATTCAGGTCCCAGTGCTCACGTATATAATAGAACCAGTTTTTGCTCCTTTTGAGACTTTAGTAAGTGATTATGAAAATGACTGGCTGGATTTTGCTTTATTTTTAGTGACGGATTTAAATCCCGACGCAAAAAGTTTCGGTATCATCTCTTTACCAGAAAAATTCCCTTATACGCCAATATTAATTTCTGACATCCCGCAACAAAAAGAAAAAGTTTTAAATTATGGCTACCCTGCTGGCACAACAATTGGACTTCGCGCAACAATTAACACAATTTTTATCCAGGGATTAATAAGCCACATCACTGACCTCTGGACTGGAGACCAGAGATTTAAAGATGAATTATTTTTAATACAATCCAAGCTAGATACAGAAGGAACGGCTGAAGGCGGCCGATTTGGATCGCCAATTTTCTGGAAAGGATATGTAATTGGCATTCATACGTTTAAAGAGGATCAATCGTTAAATATTTACAATTTGGGAATACAACCAATTCTTGACGTTCTAGAATCTAATGGAATTTCTATGTTTGATGAAATATATTAATTTTGGGAATTAGACTTCCAATTTTCAAATATCTTTCTCAAGTCTTTCAACATATCTTTTCTTTTAAAAACCAATCCGCCTTCGGAATTAAAATCGAAGCTAGTCGCGTCAATATTATTAGAACCAACCATTCCCTCTTTATCATCAACCAGTAGCGCTTTGGCGTGAATCATTTTAGGCGAGAAATAAAAATTAATCCCCCTTTCACGAACCCAATAAGCAAAAAAATGATTTAGCCAAGTAATTATTTTGTGGTCGGTTTCTTTCGGTAAAATTATTTCAATTTTAACGCCCCGACAAGCGGCTTTTTTTAATGCTTTTATCAGCCAAAAATGGGGAGCGAAGTATGGCGTGGCGATTAAAATATTATCTTTGGCGTTATTAATATGTTTAATATAAAATTTTCGCAAATTGCGGCTTTTTGATAAAAACGGCAGATGATCTAAAATACGAATTTTTCTATGCAATCTTATTTTTTGGTGAACTAAATTATCCTTTCCACCAGAAATTTTATATGACTTAATAAATGATTTTAACAATGCGCGCGCAATTAATCCTTCAACTTTTAAATGTAAGTCCAGCCAGTGACGATGGGCTTTCGCGATATTAACGCCGCCAATAAAACCGATCTTTTCATCAATAATTAAAATTTTTTTATGATTTCTATTAAACCATCCCCGGTGGTTAAAAAATAATACTTCCGCTCCGGCCGCTCTTAAATCATCCACTGCGCTCGACCTCAACCAAAAACTGCCTATCGCATCAGCAATTATTTTCACTATTACTCCCTGTCTTGCTTTTTCTTTTAGAATATCAAAAAAATTATGATCGGGCGTGTCATTTAGTAAAATATAACACTCCCAATAAATAGATTTTTCGGCCAATTTAATAGCATCCAGCATCGCATCCCAGGCCTTAGAAGATACGGTATAAAATTTATATTTCATCGAGGTTTAGGAAGAAGAAACTTGTTCTCTAATGTTTTAACATCGCCAGAGCCTTTCTCTTTATATTCAAGGGCAACTAAACATTCAGTATTGTCTGGATAATCATCAGTAATTGGAAGTATTATCTGATTAGCAAATTTACCATAATAAGCAACTTCCTTCAAGCAAAAAATAGACATACTAACTACCTGCGAAGGAATTAACCCTTTAAGGGTAGACAAAAAAACTACTGAATTTTGCTTCAGGCGCATGAAAGAAAAAGGACTTTTGAGGGCAATTGTTCTCAATTCTTTTACGAATCTATTTCTAGGAATAACAATAGATCTCCTTGATATTAAGTTTAAAACTGCCGGAGGCTCTACCACTCCGGGAAGTTTAATTTTTAAAAATAAAGATCCGCCAGGGAGGCCAGGGAGAGCTGGTCCGGGTATTGTAAATGATGGTTCTTGCGCAAAAATGAGATTCGTAATAAAAGACAGAGAAATTAGAAACGAGATCATTATTTAATGATAACATGGCTAGCTTTTCTTAACCTTTCCATAATAGCTGCCCCAATTCCCTTTTCTGAAAAAATTTCCGCAAAAATAATATCTACATCATTAAATCGATCAAAATCACGGAGTGCTTTAAATAAATTTGCGGCGCAAGTATTTAGATTTTTATTAGATCCTAGAATAATCACCCGATCAGCTTTTTTGTATCGCTGATAATTCTCTCTTGTGCCCAGCACGCCAACCCTCTTATTTTTTAAATGATACTCCCCGACTAAACTATTAATTTCTTCGGGTGAATTTAAGATTAACTTTGCATTTGGCGCGTAATGGCGATATTTCATGCCTGGCGACTGGATTTTGGATGTTGGATTTTGAATGTTGGATGTTTTAACGGGACCAATTACTTTTTCTATCTCCTCTCTTGTAACTGCCCCTTGGCGCAAAATTGTCGGTGGTTTTGTTAAAATATTTAAAATAGTAGACTCTATGCCAAACTTGCTTTTTTCAGCCGATAAAATATACCCCCACACCTTCTCGTTTAATTCTTCGCCATGCTTTGCAATATAATCTGAAGGTGTGGGGGTGAAATCCACTTTTTTTGCTAAATCTTTTTTGGCGTGAGTGGCTTCAGTGGGACTTGGCTTGCTGGAAATATTAGCCGAGGGTGCGGCAATCGGCGCGCCCGCCTCGCGAATAAATGCCCGCGCCAAAGCGTGATTCGGAAGACGCACTGCTACAGTATCTAGCCCTGCGGTCACTTCTTTGGGAATTTCTGACCGTTTTTTAAAAATTAATGTTAACGGTCCGGGCCAAAATTTATCAATTAATCTTTTAGCAATGGCCGGCACTTTTTCAACCACCTTTTTTAAATCTTTTTTGTCGGCAATGTGAACAATTAACGGGTTATCTATCGGCCGCCCCTTTGCTTTAAAAATTTTTTTTACCGCATCAACATTAAAAACATTCGCCCCCAAGCCATAAACCGTTTCCGTTGGAAAAATTACTATCCCCCCCTTCTTTATAGCTTCGGCGGCTTTCGCAATAGGATTTTCTGTCATTGAAAATTGATTGTAAATTAAAACGACCCCTTATTCAACAGGAGTCGCGAATATTTCAATAAGTTCTTTCTTTTAAAAATTGTTGACATTATACTACATTATTAAAAGTATATTTATGTCCACTAAACTAAAATGCGATCGCATTTTAGTTTAGTTAAAAATTAGTAATTAGGAATTAGTAATTAGGAAAAATTATCCTCTATATCCTTTAAAATGGCTCGCGTCATAATTCCCTTTTACGCCAGTATGGTTGAAAAATTTTACTAAAATAATTGATCCAGCCAGAACAATTAAAATCGAACTAACAATAAAAGGCCAAATTGCGCCATATACCTGCCAGATTAATCCGGCACCCAAATTTCCA
Organism: uncultured Candidatus Saccharibacteria bacterium; assembly: GCA_964368235.1. Classification (GTDB taxonomy): domain Bacteria; phylum Patescibacteriota; class Minisyncoccia; order UBA6257; family UBA11618; genus CAYIZY01. The sequence continues at coordinate 4,145 of CAYIZY010000014.1, read as the reverse complement.
AATAAAGTGGCGAATCCAATTACTGTATGATAAAGGCCAAATCCCTCGCCTTGGTTTTCACGAGAAACCAAATCAGAAACAAATGCCTTAAATACGCCATCAGTCAATCCAATGAATAATCCATAAAGAGCAAATAAAATCCAAATAGATAATTGATTAGCCATAAACGCGAAAGCCAAATTTAATAGCGCGAAAAGAATAAAGGCGACAATTAAAACAGGAGCGCGACCGATTTTATCAGATAATTTTCCGGCCGGATAACTACTCAAGGCATAAAAAATATTATAAATCAAATAAATTAAAGGAATAAAAGCAATCATAATGCCAATATCACTGGCTCGAAGAATATAAAATGAGTAACTGTAATTAGCTAAACCAAAAAGCGCCGCCACGATTAAAAATATTTTAAAATCTCGGGAGAATTTCCCAAATTGAAATAATTTTTTCGCAGTAGTTATTTTTTCAGTGGACTTAGGCTCCTTAACAAAAAATAATAATAAAACCCCAATCGCCGCCGGAATAAACGAAATAAACAAAACAGAACGAATGGCCTTTACAATATCATTATCAAAATAAAATAGTAACCCAACAGCAACCAATGTGCCGATAATCGCGCCAGCCGTATCAGATGCGCGATGGATGCCAAAATATTTCCCCCGCTCGCCTTCACTAACAGATTCGGCGATCAAGGCGTCACGCGGCGAAGTTCGCACGCCTTTACCGGTTCGATCTAAAGCGCGAAAAAATAAAACCATAGTCGGACTTTGCGCTAAGGCAAAAAATAATTTTGATATAGCGCTAACACCATATCCCAAAAGAGTAAGTCCTTTACGCTTGTGAATTCTATCCGATAAATAACCAGAGAAATATTTTAGAATAGAGCCTAGACCTTCTGCCAATCCTTCAATTAATCCAATTAAGCCGAAAGAGGCGCCTAAAACATCTTTCAAGAATAAGGGTAAAATAGGAAAAATCATTTCCGAACTAATATCGGTAAAAAAAGAAGTGGCCGAAAGCCACCAGACATTAAGTCGTCCTTTTTTGTTGTTCATAAATTTTTACCTGATCGAAGTTGAAGCGACCGGGCATAAAAATAAAATGAAATACCGACAACCAAAATTAGCAATCCCAAAACAAAATATCTTTCAAAGGCGGCGATCTGAAAAGCGTATTTTAGATATTCCCTTCCCAAATACCAACCAAATATTGCTAAACCAGTAAAACGAAAAAGCGTGCCGAAAAAAGTTGTCCAAAGAAATTCTTTCCATTTTATTCTCACAAAACCGCAAAAAATAGAGACTACGCCAATAGGAAAAATTGGCACAATGCGTAAAAAAATTAAAACCGCTTCATCAATGTGCCCAGCTTGAAATTTTCTACTTAAATTTTCCACATAATCCCAATCCAAACCGATATAACGACCAAACCTGCGAGTAATTTTTTTACCGCTCCAATAAATAAACCAGTAAATTAATAAACCGCCTAAAACAACTCCCAACGCTCCGGGAATGCTGATTTTCCAAATGGCCGCAAACAACGCCTGAAAGAATTTTAACTCCGGATCAATAATAAAAAATCCCGCCGCGACAAATAAAATTGACATCGGAATAAAGAAAATTATTTCCTCCAAAATTCCGAGTAAAAAAACTGCCACCATGCCATAGACAGTTAAAAAAGACTCTATAATATGTATAGAGTTATCAAGCATTAGCGAATGGTGATTTTTTTAATCACAACCGAAGAAACGGGTTTATCAGTGTTATCAACGGCTACCAATCCAATCGCATCAACCGCGTCTTGTCCTTTTATAACTCGGCCAAAAATAGAATAGTTTTTGGGCAACTGGGGAAGATCGGCCAAAGTCACAAACCATTGGCTGCCGTTAGTATTTGGGCCGGAATTGGCCATCGCAACAGCGCCTTTCACATAGCCTTCCTGATAAGATTTAGTATTTGGATCTAATTCATCAGCAAAAGAATAACCTGGTCCACCAGTTCCATTACTATTTGGATCGCCACCCTGAATCACAAAGCCCTTCACCACTCTATGAAAAATTAAATTATCGTAAAAATTTTGGTTAGTTAATTTAATAAAATTAGCAACTGTATTCGGCGCATCATTTTGATAAAGCTCAATTTCAAAAGTGCCCTGACTTGTTTCCACAACAGCTACTGAATCATTATTCATGGTAAATAATAAATATCCTGCGACTATTAAAACTAAAATAATGCCGACCGCTATTAATATTTTCATAAAAATAATGATAGCGTGAACGACACTATTTTACAACTTTATTTAGCGTATTTTTCTAGATCTTCGTCAAAGCATCGCGACATTCTTCAATACCAGGTTAGTTAAGGAAGATGGAGATTGTGTGAACTATTAAAAATCTAATTTGGGAGACATAGGGGAATTGCACCCCCGCCGGCAGTGCCACAAACTGCAGTGCTACTATTACACCAATGCCTCCATATTTTTTCTGTCATTTAGATGCTCAAGATGATGACAATTAAAACACAACCACTTCAAATTATCAATAAGGTTATTTTTTCTGTTTCTGTCAATATGATGAACTACTAAAACCTTAAAATTATTAATTCCACAATCTGAACAAATTGGCTCAATACCACTCCTTTTCATAATATTCCGGTAAGCATTCTCTCCGTGTAACCACCGTGCATGATTCTCTCCAATAAAAAGATTGGCATTCTTCCACACAGCAAAACACGATTTGTTACAAAAAAATTTTCCTATTCTTGAATGCGCTATTTGTCTTTTAGATCGATAAACAATTTTTTGACAAATATCACAATGAAAATATTTACCATTCCTTTGAGATGAAAATTGACATTTTTGAGAACAAAACTTTCCCCATCCCTTTTTCAAATGCCTAGGCTTTGCATAAAATTTGGCGCTACATTTTATACATTCTACATGAGGCATAGTCCCATTATATCACAGAGCGGCTCTTTACCAAAAACAAACCCCCATTACTGAAACGGGGGCATGAAGAACGGAACTATATTTCCTACTTTTTCCGCCATTAGAAAAAGTCTTTAATGTGAAGAATAGTCAAAATAAAAAGGAAAAAAGCGCACAGATAAATAGTACATCCATAAGTTGTCAATAATTTTATAAAACCCCTGCGCGGCCAGAAGGCTGCGAGGGGTTTTTCGAAATGCTCTTGTCAACGAACTATTCCCGGAGCGAATCCGGGGACGTGGCTGGCGAATCACGCTTTCCGCCCATATCTCTGGCGGAAAGCGCCTGATAGCCCTCGGGGCTATCCTCCTCTCCTTCGGCCGCACGCTCAACCGGACGGCTGAACGGAGAAACTCCTGCCCTGATCATTCTCATCATCATCTGCCTTCGCCTTGTGGCAATTCTCACAAACTATCCCTTTCTTGGCCTGAGGCCGAAATAAGTGAAAAGCACCTACACCGAGTCGTAAGTATAGCATATAGATATGAATTTTGTCTATTGTGCCGCGGGGGTGAGTCGAACACCCGACGCCTACCTCTTCAGGGTAGCGCTCTTCCGCTGAGCTACCGCGGCATTATTTAATTTCACTTAATTATATCAGATAAAATTATAATTTTCAATTTTGTTGGTAGAGCATTTAGTGTTATACTTATGCTTAATGAGAATTTGTAAATTATGTAGAAATAAGTTTAGTGATTATCAAAATAAAAATAGAAATCGTTGTGGCTCATGTAATACTAAAATTAGAAGATTTCGAGCTAAAGCTGCGGCAATAAAATATTTAGGAGGGGAATGTATAAAATGTGGCTGGAAAGGTAATCAAGCGGCCTTACAATTTCATCATATAGATCCCACACAAAAAGATTTTGTTATAGGAAATGTAGCAAATAAAAAATGGGAAGTTATAAAATCAGAACTTAGCAAGTGTAAACTTCTTTGTGCAAACTGCCATTCTATAACTCATAGCACAAAAGATGGTGTTGATTTTCTTAAAGAAGCTTTAAATTACAAGGGTAGAAAATTAATTATATAATCTCCATAAATTCACCAAACAAAAAATCGCCGATATCGACGTATCGCCGATATCGGCGATCTTTTGTTTTTTTGCGCAGTATTCTTGAATTAGTCCGAACGCATTTCGCCGCCTGCGGCGGCGAGGAAAT
>CAYIZY010000013.1:7481-13037 GCA_964368235.1 uncultured Candidatus Saccharibacteria bacterium | reverse complement strand
TTAATTGTTAACTTAGACGAAAATTTTAAAAAGCACGAGGATATAACGAAAAAAACCTTAAAAAATCTTGAGAAATTATTTGATTTAAAAAATAAATATATCGAAGTTTATTTAGTTGGAAAAAAATTTATGGAGAAGAATGTTTTGTCTTTTCCGGCGCCAAAAGACTTCCCTCGCCCGGATGTTAAAAACTATGAAACGCTTGGTGAAATCTATCTTAATCCTTTGTATATAGAAAGCCACAGTGAAGATTTTATTTTTATACTTGTTCATGGTTTTTTGCATTTATTGGGCTATGACCATAAAATTAAGAGTGAGGCGATAATTATGGAAGTTAAAGAAAATGAAATCATGGCGCAATTAGAAAAAATTAATGGCAAGCAATAATTTTATATTAGGTTTAGATATTGGAACGGCTCGCATTAAAGCGGCAGTGGGAGAAATAAAAAAAGATGGTCAATTATCTCTGGCCAGGGTTTTTCGCATGCCATCTGCCGGAATGCGCAAGGGCATGGTAGACGATATTGGCGAAGCCACTAGAGCAATTAATAGTGTTTTATTTGAAGTAAAAAAGGGTTTCAAATTAGCCCACAAAAATATTTTTTTAAATACTGGCGGGGTAAATGCTAAAGTACAGGCTTCGCGGGGAATTGTGGCAGTTTCTCGGGCTGATTTTGAAATTCATAAAGATGATATTGATCGGGCAATTCAGGCTTCGCAGGCAATCAGTTTATCTTCAAATAGGATGATAGTACACGCCATCACTAGAGAGTTTATTGTAGACGGAGTGGGAGAAATTACTGATCCAATGGGCATGACTGGCAATCGTTTAGAAGCGAATAGTCTAATTATTGACGCTTTTTCTCCGGCAATAAAAAGTTTAAATCGGGCGGTAGAAACAAGCAGTGGCGGGTTGAGCGGTTTAATTTTTGGCCCATTGGCCAGCGCTTCGGCTGTTTTGTCAAAAAATCAAAGAGAGCTTGGGGTTGTTTTGATAGATATCGGAGCGGCGACGACTTCTATTTGTGTTTACGAAGAAAATAAATTATTGCATATTGCTATTTTACCGGTTGGCTGTGGACACGTCACCAATGATTTGGCGATTGGATTAAAAGCCTCTATTGAGGCAGCGGAAGCCGTTAAAACTTCATACGGATATGCGGTAGCAAAAAATGTTTCTGGAAAGGATTTGATTGATTTATCAAAAATTGACTCTCAATCTAAAAATTCGGTTTCAAGAAGATTTATATCGGAAATTGTGGAAATGCGCCTCGCAGAAATTTTAGAATGGGTAAATAATGAATTAAAACATATTGGTAAGGCTGGAAAGTTACCTGCGGGAGCAGTTTTGGTTGGCGGGGGAGCCAAGATGCCGGGCCTTATAGATTTAACAAAGCAAGAACTTCGCTTGCCGGCACAAATTGGTTTGCCAGATTTGTCTAATTTTATGGTCTCCAATAGCGATTTAAATACAGAACTCGAAGATCCAGAATACGCTTGTTGCTTAGGGCTTTTACTTTGGGGTAAGGAAAATTCCCCAAATAAATATAGTTCATTTAATTTATCTGGAAGCAACTTTTTTAAAAAGATTTTTGGATACTTCGTGCCCTAGAAAAAATTTGACTAAAACTTCATTTTGAATTAATATATTGGCAGTCCTTAACTAAAGAAAGAGAGGTGTTTTGTGCCAATTGTGAGAGTGAGAAAAAACAGTAATTTCAATAAAATTATTGAATTAAGTAATTTAGCTATTGGTCTTAAGCATTCTGTTGCTAAGGGATTAAATGTCCCGGGTTGCCGAGCAGGATTATTATCAGCAAGTGATGTGGAAGTTTATTTTGATAATATTCAACCTATGGATAGATGTTCTAAGAATATTGAAATCATTATTGAGGCAAATTTCGTGTTTGAAAGATTAGTCAACCTGGAGGAAAGGGCTAAACTAATTACAGAAGAAGCAAAAAGATGGATTCCATCTAATTATACTTTCTTTGTCTGGGTTCGTTTGGCCCACGGCGCATACATGGAAGGATAGTGTTATTTTCCCGCAGCGATGCGGGATTTTTCTACCCCCACACCTAGTAGAGATTAGCATTCTTCTCGAAGCCATGACCATACTTGAGCGACATATAATTTATAAAAATATATTATTTAAAATAAATCTACATAATGCAGTAGCTTCGCAATCTCTACTAGGTGTGGGGGTTTATTTGACTTGGCATATCCCATTACGACACAATAAACGCGTGGGAGATAAAAATAAAAAAACACAAAAATCTTCTAAAAAAACAACCACTCCTAAAAATAACACTCATAATATCGCTAAAATTACCGTGGTAGGAGTTGGCGGTGGTGGTGGGAATGCAGTATCTCGAATGAGAAATGATATGGTTCGTGGTATTGATTTTATAGCTGTGAATACTGACGTGCAAGATTTGGAATATTGTAATGCGAGGCAAAAAGTTCATATTGGGAAAACTTTGACTCGTGGTTTAGGAACAGGAATGAATCCAGAACTAGGGCGCCAAGCAGCAGAGGAAAATAAAGTAGAAATTGCCGAAGCATTGCGCGGCTCTGATTTAGTTTTTATTACAGCTGGACTTGGTGGTGGCACCGGATCTGGCGCTACGGCTATCGTCGCTGAAGCGGCTAAAGAAGTCGGCGCGCTGACAATCGCTGTTCTTACCAAACCATTTACTTTTGAAGGTGGACAACGTTCTCGCATTGCCCAAGAGGCGTTAGAAAAAATAAAACAAAAAGTAGATGCTTTTATTATCGTCCCCAACGACAAGATTTTTAATATTATTGGTAAAGATACTTCCATCAACAAAGCCTTTGAAGCGATTGACGGCGTGTTGCGCAATGCAGTGCAGGGAATTTCTGAATTGGTGGCCATGCCCGGCATTATTAATGTTGATTTTGCTGATGTTAAAGCAATTGTCCAAGACGCCGGTTCCACAATAGTAGGTATTGGATATGGTTCGGGGCAAGGACGGGCTTCTAGCGCCGTTAATTCGGCCATTAATTCACCTTTGCTTGATGTCTCTATTGAAGGGGCAAAGGGAGTACTTTTTGGAGTTTCTGGTGGTCGGGATTTGAAAATGAATGAAGTAAATGAAATTGCTAAAGTCATTGCTGATGGCATTGATCCGGCGGCAAAAATTATTTTCGGCGCTTATCATGATCGCAAATTAAAAGCCGGCCAATTAAAAGTAACCCTTATAGCCACCGGCTTTAATGGAGGGGGCACAATTCAACGTTCTCCTGATTTAACAATGTCCAGCTTGTTTGAGTCAAATCAATTATTAAATGAAAAATCTTTACCAACAATGAAACCAGTTGAGCCAAAAAAATCATCTGTTGAAAAAAATTCTTCCAACCTTAATCCAAAACCCCCGGAAGAAAAAAAATCTAGTGATATGTGGGATATCCCAGCTTTCTTGCGTAAAAAGAAAAAATAAAATCAATAAATTAGCGATCTGCTAATCTGTGGGGCTTTTCTTTTTTACTATTTTAATTAAACGATCGTTTTAAAAAAATAGTAAATTACTATACTTTTTCCCAGGAAGTGAATACTCGACTGTGGAAAAAGTTCGTGGTGAGAGAGGGATATACTGCTGGTGGGTTTGAGATCCTAAAATTCAGTTATCCACAGTTGCGTCCTCCTGATAGATATTAGATGATGGATACAATGATTCAAAAAATAAAAAAGAGAAACGGTAGCGTAGTTGAGTTTGATTCATCCAAAATTACTTCTGCCATGGAACGGGCAATGAAGTCGGTTTTAGGAAAAGTTGATCCAGACAAATTAATTGAATTAACAAATAATGTTGTTACTAAAATTGAAGAACGATATGGCGAAGATGGCACACCGGATGTAGAGGGTGTGCAGGATGTTGTGGAACGCGCGCTAATGGACGGCGGTTTTTACGATGTCGTGAAGGCCTATATTCTTTACCGAGAGCGTCATCGAGAGCTTCGTGAAGAAAAACAAAAAGAAATTCTAAAAAAAATTGAAGAAAAATCCTTTTTCATTCTCAAGCGCAATGGTGAAAGGCAAATTTTTGATGAGCGAAAACTAAAAACCTTTTTCAATTATGCAATGGAGGGTTATGAGGGCGTGATTGATGTTGACGAATTAGTAGAACAATGTAAAACAAGCATCTACGAAGGCATCAAAACAGAAGAAATAGCTCGCTTGGCTATAATGACGGTAAAAGCTTTTATTGAATTAGATCCTAATTATTCTATTTTAACATCCAGATTATTTTTATCAGCGCTATATAAAGAAGTGGTAGGCAAAAAATATCAGTTTAGTAATTTAGAAAAAGTTTATAAAGATACTTTTAAGGAAAACATAAAAAGGGGAGTAGAAATTGGCAGGCTTTCTCCAGAATTACTTAATTTTGATTTAAATAAACTGGCTCAGCATTTAATGATTGATCGGGACAATTTATTGACCTATCGTGGATTGCAAACTCTTTATGACCGTTATTTTATTTATGATAAAAACGACAAAGAACGCCACCTAGAAACGCCGCAAATGTTTTGGATGCGTGTGGCAATGGGTCTTTCTATAAATGAAGCTGAAAGGGAAAAATGGACAATAGAATTTTACAACGTACTTTCTACTTTAAGATTTGTTAGCTCCACGCCAACGTTATTTAATTCTGGCACCATCTTTCCCCAATTGAGCTCTTGTTATTTAACAACAGTTGAGGATGATCTGCATCATATTTTTAAATGTATCAGTGACAATGCCCAATTATCCAAATATTCGGGTGGTTTGGGGAACGACTGGAGTAATATTAGATCTACTGGCTCTTTAATTAAAACAACAAATGTGGAAAGCCAAGGAGTAATTCCGTTCCTTAAAATTGCCAATGATACCACTGTTGCCATTAATCGTAGTGGCAAGAGGCGGGGAGCAACTTGCGCTTATTTGGAAACTTGGCATTTAGATATTGAGGAATTTTTGGATTTGCGCCGAAATACTGGCGACGAACGTCGTCGTACACACGATATGAATACTGCCAATTGGATTCCCGATTTGTTTATGAAGCGCGTGATTAATAACGAAGATTGGACATTATTTTCGCCCAACCATGTTTCTGACCTCCATCACCTTTACGGAAAAGCTTTTGAAGAAAAATATATTGAATATGAAAAAAAGGCGGAGAGGGGCGAATTACCAATGCATAAAAAAATAAAAGCGCAGGATTTATGGAAAAAAATGATCACTCGTCTGTTTGAAACTGGCCATCCATGGATTACTTTCAAAGATCCGTGTAATATCCGATCTCCCCAAGATCACGTCGGAGTTATCCACAGCTCAAATTTATGCACAGAAATTACTCTCAATACCTCCAAAGATGAGACGGCAGTTTGCAATCTTGGCTCGGTCAATTTTGCCAAGCATATTATAGCTGGTCGTTTTGATGAGATTTTGGTAAAGGATACGGTGACAGTGGCAATGAGGATGCTAGATAACGTAATTGACATTAATTTTTATCCGACGCCAGAGGCAAAATCTTCTAATTTAAAACATCGTCCAGT